>JACPVT010000122.1 GCA_016191685.1 Rhodospirillales bacterium
CGGGATGCCGTAGCGCTTGCACAGGTCCTTGGTGAAGCCTTTCGAACCTTCGAGCCGGGCGGCCGACTTGGACGGGCCAAAATGCTTGATGCCGGCCGCGGCGAAGGCGTCGGCCATGCCCGCGACCAAAGGTGCGTCGGGTGCGATCACGGCAAAGTCGATTTTCAGGCGCTGGGCCAGCGCCACCTGGCCCGGAATATCCTCGGCCCCGACGTCCATGCATTCGGCGACCTGGGCGATGCCGGCGTTGCCGGGAGCGCAGTAGAGCTTCGTGCACAGCGGCGAGGCCGAAATCGCCCAACACAGCGCATGTTCACGGCCGCCGCCGCCCACCACGAGGATTCGCATGGCGAGGCTTTGACCACAGTTTGCGCCGTGGGCACAAGCGGCTAGGCTGCGGCCGCCCATGGAAAACTCCGATCTTCCCGCCGCCGGCGCTACCGTCAGCAACGTCCCGGAATTCTCCGTCTCCGAGCTCTCCTTTGCGCTGAAGCGCGAGATCGAGACGGCCTTTCCGCGGGTCCGCGTGCGCGGCGAGATCAGCCAGCCGTCGTTTCCGCGCTCCGGCCACTGCTATTTCCGCCTCAAGGACGAGAACGCCGTGATCGACGGCGTCGCCTGGAAGGGCACGATCCCCCGGCTCGGCATCAAGATCGAGGAGGGGCTGGAGGTCATCGCCACCGGCAAGCTCACCACCTACGCCGGCTCCTCGCGCTACCAGATCATCGTCGACCGCCTCGAGCTGGCAGGCGAAGGCGCACTGCTGAAACTGCTCGAGGACCGGCGCAAGAAGCTGCAAGCCGAGGGCCTGTTCGATTTCGACCGCAAGCGTGAGCTGCCTTTCCTGCCCGAGGTGATCGGCGTGGTGACCTCGCCCTCGGGGGCGGTGATCCGCGACATCCTGCATCGCCTGGCCGACCGCTTCCCGCGCCATGTGCTGGTGTGGCCGGTGGCCGTCCAGGGCGAGAAGGCCGCGGCCGAGGTGGCGGCGGCCATCGCCGGCTTCAACAGGCTTTCGGCGGGTGGGAAGGTGCCGCGGCCCGATGTGCTGATCGTGGCGCGCGGCGGCGGCAGCCTGGAGGATCTCTGGGCCTTCAACGAGGAGATCGTGGTGCGGGCCGCGGCCGCCTCGGAGATCCCGCTGATCTCGGCGGTCGGCCACGAGACCGACACCACCCTGATCGACTTCGCCTCCGACCGCCGCGCGCCGACGCCGACGGCGGCGGCCGAAATGGCGGTGCCGGTGCGCGCCGACCTCGTGACCGAGACGCTCGACTACGCCAAGCGGCTGGCCGGCGGCATGACCCGCCTGCTGCGCGAGCAGGCGATGGAACTCGCAGGCCTCGCCCGCGGCCTGGGCGATCCGCGCCGCCTGATCGAGGAGCGCCAGCAGCGGCTCGATGTCAGCGGCGAGAGGCTTAAACTTGCGACGGATCAACTTGTGGGACGGCTGGGGCGCGAACTGTCAGCAGCGCGGCTTATTAAGCCGGAGTTGGTGATTGCAGGTAAAGACAGCGAGCTGAGGGCACAGGACAAAGCGCTCACCCGAGCGATGGATCGCTTCAAGAGCGATACGCTGCAGAAGATCACGCGACGCTCAGATCGGCTGGACCAGCTCGGCGAGCGCCTGAAGCGCCACAGTAGCGACCTGCTGCAGAACGGCCAGCGCCGGATCGATCAGGCGGTCAAGCTGCTGGAAAGCTATTCCTTCCACTCCGTGCTGAACCGCGGCTTCGCGCTGGTGCGCGACCAGGATGGCCAGCCCGTGCTGGCCGCCGTCGGCATGAGCACGGGTCAGACGATCAGCATCGAGTTCGCCGACGGCCGTGTCGGCGCCAGGGTGACGGAGGGAGCGGGCGGCACGCCCAAGCCCGCCCCGTCGCCGGTACCGCGTCGCCGCGACGGCGGCGGCAATCAGGGTTCGTTGTTGTAGAGGAAAACGAGATGAGCAGTGCGCCACTGTCGGCCGAGACCATCAAGAACTTCCTGTACGCGAGCACGGCCACCGTCTCGATGCAGATGCTGAAGCGCGGCTTTCGCAACACGGCGATCAACGGCGTGAGGCCGCTCAATCCCAAGGCGACGCGGCTGGTCGGTCCCGCCTATACGCTGCGCTACATCCCGAGCCGCGAGGATCTCGACAAGCCGCCGTCGCCCACCGATCCGCCGAGCGCCCAGCGCGCGGCGATCGAGGAGACGCCGGCCGGCTGCGTGCTGGTGATCGGCACCGAGGGCAACACGCGCTCGGGCACCTTGGGCGACATCCTGGCGCTGCGCCTCAAGGTGCGCGGGGTGGCGGGTGTGCTGAGCGACGGCGCCATGCGCGACTCGCCGGTGATCGGCAAGTTCGACTTCCCGGTCTATTGCTCGGCCGCCGCGGCGCCGCCCAGCATGGCCAACCTGCATCCCGTCGAGGTGCAGACCCCGGTCGGCATCTGCGGCGTGCCGGTCTATCCCGGCGACGTGATCGTGGCCGACGAGGACGGCGCCATCGTGGTGCCGCGTCATCTCGCCGACGAAGTGGCGCGCGATTCCTTCGAGCAGGAGCGGCTGGAGAAGTTCGTCGCCATCCGCGTCGGCAAGGGCATTCCCATCACCGGCACCTACCCGCCCAACGACGAGACCAAAAGGCTCTACCAGGCCTGGATTAAGGCCGGCGAGCCGGCCGGCGGTTGAAGGAGGAGCGGCATGTACCGTTCGATCGTCGCTGCCCTGCTGCTCGCGCTGGCGGCCTGCCAATCCTCCACCGTGGCGATGGCGCCGACTGGCCAGGACTCCGCCGGCAAGCAGTTCGGCCCGCCGCCGGCCGGCATGGGCGCCGTCTATTTCTACAATCCGGCGACGGCGAGCCCGGTGCTCGATATCAGCGTCGACGGCCTCTACATCGGCCAGCTCGGCACGAAGACATGGATGCGCGCCGAGCTTGCCGCGGGACATCATGTCCTGCGCTGCCGGGGCGGCAATTCGGCGAACGCCCGATGGGTCAATATCGCACCGGGCGACATGCGCTTCATCGACGTCCAGATGCTGCCCGGGCAGTACGTGTGCTCGATTCGCGAGACCGACCCGGGCACCGGCCGCGCCGGCGTGCTGGGCGGAAGCCGCGCCGTGCAGGGCCAGTAGATCGCCGGGGTCCGCCGGTGCAGAAGATCACCACCGCCGGCAATGCCATCGTCGTTGCCTACGACGGCAAGCCCATCCTGGCGACCGATCCCTGGATCGGCGATGAGGAACCCGCCTACTTCGGCAGTTGGATGCTGAGCCATGCGATTCCGGTCGGGCTGAAAAAGGACATCTCCGACTGCCGCTACATCTGGTTCTCGCACGGCCATCCCGACCATCTGAACGCCGACAGCCTGCCGCGCTTCAAGGCGAACAAGATCCTTCTGCCGGATCACGTGAACGGCCGCATCTTCAAGGATATCGCCCCGCTGGGTTACGACGTCACGATCCTGCCGGACCGCCGGTGGGTGCAGCTGTCCGACAATATTCGCGTGCAATGCCTCACCACGGTGATCCAGGACGCCATCCTGCTGATCGACATCTGCGGCAAGCTGTTCATCAACCTCAACGATGCCGGCACGAGATTCGGCGCGCGGCACATCAGGCGCATCGTGCGCGGCTACGAGCATTCATGTCTCCTCGCCCTTTCCGGCTACGGCGACACCGACATGATAAATTTCTTCGCCGAGGACGGCTCGTTCGTCGAACCGCTGGCGGCGCAGAGAATGCCGGTCGGCAGGGAATTGAGCTCCGCCGCCAGGGCGCTCGGCGCCACCAGCGTGATGCCCTTTTCGTCGTTTCATCAATACCAGCGGGCGGACTCGATCTGGGCGCAAAGGTTCACGACGCCGATCGACGCCTACGCCGAAGGCATGTTCCCGGACGTGGGCTACCTTCCGCCCTTCTCGTCCATCGACTGCAGGGACCTGAGCGTCGAGGCGGGTACGCCCGTCGCCCTGCCGGTGACGGTCAAGCCGCCGGAGGCGTTCGGCGACCATTGGTCGGACGAACTGGACAAGACGGACAAGCAATCGATCGAAGACTATTTTTCACGGAAGGAGCGGGTGCGTCTGGGCTTCGGGTTCCTGAACTTCAAGGTCGGCGGGCGCGACTTCACGATCAGGCTTCAGGGGCCACGGGACCGCGGCATCTCCTTCGCCGCGCCGAGGAACAGCCTGATGTCTTCCGTCAACCACCGGATCTTCGACGATCTGCTGATCGGCAACTTCATGAAGACGACCCTGCATGGCGTCGGAACGCTCTACGAGGAGCCCGGCAACTTCAACTTCAACGTCGCGAAGTTCGGCGACAACGGGCTGGTCGAAAGCGAAAGGGACGTCAGGCGCTACGAAGCAATCTACCGGCGGCGCGCCGGCGTCGACCACTTCGCCGACCTGTTCCACGACAAATCGCGCGATTTCCTGACTCGGTTCGCCGGCGCCGACTCGCGCATCTACAAGGTCGCCAAGGCGCTCTACAATACTGTCGCGCGATAGCTGCCCTGTGCTTGCCGATGCCGCCGCGGGATATGGGAAAATGCTAGGGTCTTTCCGACCGAAGTAGAATCAAACTCCTCCCCCGTCACACGGGCCGC
>JACPVT010000075.1 GCA_016191685.1 Rhodospirillales bacterium
CCCGACGGGAAGCGCCGCCTCGCAGCAGACCGTGGGCGGCGGCGCGTTCTGCGGCGACTATCGCGCCGGACCCGACACGCTGGTGGGCGTCGCCGTCGGCTACAGCGGCCTCAACGTCTCGATGCCGACGAACGGCGCGAGCGGCCGGGCGAACGGCATACACTTCGGCGTCTACGGCCAGCACGACTGGCGCAGTCTTTACCTCAATGCCAGCATGGCCTTCAGCCGCTTCGACGGGTCGATGACGCGGTCGATCAGCGGCATCGGCACGCCCGAGACCGCCAAGTCCTCGACCACTTCCAGCGCCCTTGCCGGACGGCTCGAAGTCGGCCGCCCGTTCGAGATCGGTAAGGCCGGCGCGGGCCAGTTCGGCCTCACGCCGTTCGCGGCCCTGCAACCCGCACAGTTCTGGCAGCCGGGCACGACCGAGACGAGCACGACCGGCACCGGCGCCCCCGGTGTCTTCGCCCTCGCCTACCAGCCGCAGAGCACGACCTCGCTGCCGACTTTCCTGGGCGCGCAGCTCGACGGCCGGACCGAGGTCGACGGATTGCCGCTCAACGGCTGGCTGCGACTCGCCTGGATCCACGAGTTCATGCCGAACCGGCCGGTCACGGCGGGGTTCGTCAGCCTGCCGGGGAGCCTCTTCACCGTCGACGGCGCGCAGGCCGCCAGCGACGCCGTCCGGATCGACTTCGGCGCCCGATACTCGGTCGGCAGCCAGACCTCGCTGTTCGCCAACGCGGCCGCGGAACTCTCGGATCGCGGACAGGGGTATTCGGGCACCGTCGGACTGAGGCTTTCGTGGTGAAGCTCACGGCCAGTCGGCGATGTAGCCTCTCGCCTTGTAAGGCTCGATCTTGCGCCATTCCAGCAGCACGCGTTCGCGGAACACCGGGTCGTCGTGCCAGCGCTCGACCGGCGCGCCATAGGGATTGATCGTCACCAGCATCTTCTCCACCTCGGGCCAGTGGCGATGCAAGGTCATGGGGTAGCGGCGCGCGGTGCAGATCTTGCCGAGGCAGATCACGCTTCGAACATTCTTGCGGCCGAGCGACGCGTCGATCACCGGCAGCGACAGGATCACGTTCTCGCCGGTGTTGGTGGCGCGGTGCTCCTCGAGGATCAGCGCCGCCGGCACCCCTCCCGCCACCATCGTCTGCTTGATCACCTCGCACTCGGTGCGCACATCGCCCGGCATCATGCCGCCGCTCACGATGGCGTGGCGGAAGAAGCCGCGCCGCCACAGATCGAGTGCCGCCTCGACCGTTTCGCCGACGCCGCGCCGCGTGCCGAATACGAACAGGAGATCGGCCGGCCTGAGCGGCGTGGAGATCAGGTGTTCGGCGTTGATCCGGGCGATTTCCGCTTCGCTCGGGGCGTCGTTCAATTCAGGAACTCGGCGATCACGAGGTGATTGTCCTTGGCCGGCCAGGTCCGGGTCGGGATGGTCTCGTTGTTGAACGCCGCCATCACCGTGCGCGGCTGGGTGTCGAAGGTGAGCTTGCCGACCGAGGCGCCGGGCACGCCGTCGTTGATGCCGGGGGGCACCTTGCCGTCGAGCGAGAACTTGTCGCGACCGACGCCGAAATAGCCGCGCGGCCGGCTCATCGTCACGATCGCCGCCGCGCCCTCGTCGCCCTTGGCGAACTGCGCCGGGCGCAGATGGACCACGTCGCTCGAGCGCAGGAAGGGCGAGCGATAGGTGTGGGTCACCGGCTGTGCCGACATCCTGAGCACGAACTCGTAGTTCATGTCGGAGCGCGCGATGTAGGGACCCCAGAGCCCATCCTCGCCCGTCGTCTTGCGGTGCACGGCCACGGCGCTCTTGCGTTCGCCGGTCTTGGCGTCGACCTCGAAGATCTCGACCTCGGCCCCGGCGACCGCGATGTTGGTGTAGAGGCCCTCGGCGATGCCGGTGACCTTGCCGTTCAGCACCGGCAACGGCTCCTGGGCGATGAACATGCTGGCCGGCGGCTTGCCCGCGATGTGCTCGTACATGGCGGCGAAGGCGAGCTTGTGGAATGCCACCTCGCGGTGGTCGAGACCGTCGAGGATCACGTTCCTGGCGCCGCGCAGCTCGGTGGCGTCGTAGCCGACGCCGGTCGGCTTGCCGGGCGCGCCGACGAAGCGGCCGTCGGGTTGGGCGTACTTGTCGAACTTGTCGGAGCGGATCGCCATCATCTCGACGCCGTCGATCAGGTCGTCGGCGCCGGCGTTGAGGCCCTTGAGGAACGGAGCGGCGCCGTTGAACTCGCTGCCGGGCAGCAGCGTGTCGGAGATCACGATGCCCTTGGTCGGCGTGCCGCACAGCACGGCATGGCTCACGAACTCCGCACCGCCGCCGTTCTTGAGATAATTGCGTACGGCGTTGCCGCCGCGCGACGAGGCGATCAGCGCCACCCGGCGGCGGCGCGTGGCGGCGCGCACCTGGGCCACGAAGGCCGCGAGTTCCTTCATCTGGTCCTCGGTCGAGGACCGGAACGGCTGCGGCTTGGCATCGTCGCGGCGCGCGCTGGGATAGGCGAAGTCGATGGCGAAGAGCTGGTTGCGGCGATAGCCGTTGGCCTCGAAGCGCCACAGGTTGTTGATCCAGAGCGCGCTCGAATCGCCGTTGCCGTGCACGAACACCACCGGCGGCAGCCCGGGCTCGGCCGGCTGTTGCCGTCGCGGCCCCGACGGCGTCGGACGCGGCGGTGCCGGCTGCTGGGCACGGGCAAGCACCGGCGCCAGCGCCAATGCCGCAGCGCCGCCCAGCAGGGCGCGTCTTCCGGGCTTGAAGCCCTTCATTTTCTCTCCCCCGGCATCGGGCCCCCAGACATCGGCCCCATGTTGGCAAATGCCGGAGGGCGGCGCTACGCTTGCCTCATGTCCATTTGTTACATCAATAGTCCGGTCGGCCGCCTCGCGCTCGAGGCCGATGACGATTGCGTGACCGGCGTACGCTGGGCGAGCCCCCGGGAGCGGGCCAGCTCCTCGAGGACCAGCCCCTCGAGGACAGGGGCCGGTGCGCCGAGCCCGGTCCTGAAGGAGGCGAGCCACCAGCTCGACCGCTATTTCGGCCGCAGGCTCAGGCGCTTCGATCTGCCGCTCGCGGCCCGCGGCACCGACCACCAGAAGCGCGTCTGGGCGATGATGGGCGAGATCCCGTTCGGCGAGACTGCGACCTATGGCGGCATGGCGATGGCGCTGGGCTCGGGACCGCGCGCCGTCGGCATGGCCTGCGGGCGCAACCCGCTTCCCATCATCGTGCCGTGCCATCGCGTGCTGGCCAGCGGCGGCAAGGAAGGCGGCTATTCCGGCGGCCGCGGCCTGCCGACCAAGCACCAACTTCTGGCGATCGAGGGCGTCGTCCTGCCGTAGCCCGTCTGTCGTTGCGTCATCGGGAAGCCCCGGCTACGGAGAGCGCATGCGCGTGCTGATCACCCGGCCTGAACGCGAGGCGACGGCGCTGGCGACGGCGTTGATCGGTCGCGGCCACGCGCCGGTCATCGCGCCGCTGTTCCGGCTCGAGATCCTGCGCCCACCATCCGAGTTCGCCGCGGCGCTTGCGGCCTGCCAGACCGTGCTGCTGACCAGCGCCAATGGCGCGCGAGCGCTCGCCGAAGCGAGCGAGCAGCGCGCCAAGCCGATCCTCGCGGTCGGCGACACGACCGCCTCGACAGCCGAGGTATAAATTTTTTATTTTCTTTATAATGATTTCAAGAATGAATACGAGCATTATATAAACGTTTTGGTAAATGAAGAAAGTGAAAATAATAAAAAATTTAATAATATTGATAACGAAAAGTCAAAACGAGGCAGTTTAATC
>JACPVT010000123.1 GCA_016191685.1 Rhodospirillales bacterium
ACAAGTCGGTCAGGTAGTCGCGCAGCACATTGCCCGTGACGGAGATGGTGTCGAGCCCCTGGCGAATGCGATCGAGCGAGAACTTGATCGCCTCGACCGGCGCCAGGATGCGGATGTCCAGGCCCTTCGTGTCCTCGTTCTTGAGGTACTTCTCGACCTTGGCGATCAACTGCGCATCGTGCGCGCGCTTGGCGTCGAGCCAGAACACCGCCGGGGTATTGGTAAGGCGCGCGCGGCGCACGCCGAGCTTGACCCAGTCCCGGATCGGCTCGTCCTTTACCTGGCACATCCGGAAAACGTCGCCGGTTTCGACCGGCTGCGAAAGCAGAACTGTGCCGTCATCGGCGACCACGCGCACCGTTCCGCCCGTGGCGATCTCGAACGTCTTATCGTGCGAGCCATACTCCTCGGCTTGCTGTGCCATCAACCCCACGTTCGGCACCGAGCCCATCGTCTTCGGGTCGAAGGCGCCATGCGCCTTGCAGTCCTCGATGACAGCCTGGAACAGCGTCGAGTAGCAACGATCGGGGATCGTGGCGAGAACGTCGTGCAGCTTGCCGTCAGCACCCCACATCTTGCCCGACTCGCGAATCATCGCCGGCATCGATGCATCGACGATCACGTCGCTCGGCACGTGCAGATTGGTGATTCCCTTGTCGGAATTGACCATGGCGAGGCCCGGACGCTTCGCATATTCGGCCTGGATATCAGCCTTGATGGCGGCCTTCTCGGCCTCCGGCAGCGTCTCGATGCGGGTCAGCAGGTCGCCCAGGCCGTTGTCGGGATCGATACCGAGCTTCGCGAATGTGGCGCCGTGCTTCTCGAACACGTCGGCGAAGAACACGGAAACGCAATGACCGAACAGGATGGGATCGGAGATCTTCATCATGGTTGTCTTGAGGTGCAGCGAGAACAGAATACCGTCCTTCTTCGCGGCGTCGATCTGCGCGGCGTAGAAGGCACGCAACGCCTTACGGTTCATCACCGACGCATCGATGATCTCGGCCGCCTTGAGCGGCGTCTTGGCCTTCAGCACCGTGACCGCGCCAGCGCTGTCGACCAACTCGATACGGGCATTGGTCGGCGCGGCAATGGTCGTCGCGACCTCCGAACCGTAGAAATCGCCGCCTGACATGGTCGCCACGCGCGTTTTCGAGTCCTTGGTCCAGGCGCCCATCTTATGCGGATGTTTGCGTGCGTACTGCTTCACGGCACCGGCGGCGCGGCGGTCGGAATTGCCTTCGCGCAACACCGGATTGACGGCGCTGCCAAGCACCTTGCCATAGCGCGCGCGGATTTCCTTATCGGCCGGCGTCGCGTCGCTGTCCGGGTAGTTCGGCACGTCGTAACCCTTGCTCTGCAACTCCTTGATCGCGGCCTTCAGCTGCGGGATCGACGCAGAGATATTGGGCAGCTTGATAATGTTGGCCTCGGGGCGCATCGCAAGCTTGCCGAGTTCGGCGAGCTCGTCGTTGATCTTTTGCGCTGGCGTCAGTTTGTCGGGGAAGTTGGCGATGATGCGGCCGGTCAGCGAAATGTCCTTCAGCTTTATCTTCACGCCGGCAGTCCCGACGAAGGCCTCGACGATCGGCAGCAGGGAAAACGTCGCAAGCCCCGGGGCCTCATCGACCTTCGTCCAGACGATTTCGAGATCTGACATACCTGCACCTCCGTGCGCCGCTTTGGTTCGGCTGGGTTGATCTATTGCTGATTATGGCCTGTCTTGTTGCACCACCGTGAGGGGGCCGGCAAGGTGGCCCACTGGCGCATGGGGCAGCACAATCAGACCCGGTCGAGCTTCTTTTCCGGGCCGGAAGCCCGCGGCATGGCGGCAATTGTCGGCAACAGATCGTCGAGGTCGCTGACGAAGGCGACATGATCGAGGTGGGTTCGTTCGGCGAATCCGCCTTCGACGACGCCGCGCAGCAGGGCGGCCAAAGGCTCCCAATAGCCGCCCTGGTCGACGATCACGATCGGCTTGCTGTGCAGGCCGAGGGTTCGCCAGGACAGGACCTCGAAGAACTCCTCGAGGGTCCCCAGCCCCCCGGGCAACACCACGAACGCGTCCGACCGCTCGAACATCTGCAGTTTCCGCTCATGCATGGTTTCGACCACGACGGTCTCGGTCAGGTCGGGGTGGCCGGCCTCCCGCTTCAGCAAGAACTGGGGGATGACGCCGACGACGGTTGCGCCGCCTGCCAGGGCGGCATTTGCCACAAGTCCCATCAGCCCGACGCCACCGCCGCCGTAGACCAGCGTTATACCTTCGCGGGCCAACAATTCGCCTAGACGGACGGCGATGTCGCGCGCGGCGTGATCGGCGCCGAAGCGGGCACCGCAGAAGACACAGAGGGAAACAGGCTTTGGGCTGAGCTCGGACACGGAGACTTCTTTTTACAGTCGATCCGATGTCTTTCCGGACCGAGGTGGCATGGTATCATTTCGCGCAAAGGGGTTGCGGCGCCAAGGGCGGTCGGTCGTCGCACCGTTGGGAGGGTGATGTCACGCACTGTTTTTTGGCTGGTCGGGGGTGGCGCGATCGTCATCGCTATAGCCCTTGCCGTCGCATGGCGTGGCAAGCTCACCGAGCAGGCCGTCATCGACCTCGGGGCCAAGCCGGTGGCGGTTGCGCCCGTTGAGCCGGCGGCGTCGGCGCCGCCGCCCCAGACGTCGCCAGTGCCGTCGGAAACTGTCCCGGCACCGAGTTTCGACGTTGCTCGCATCGGTCCCGATGGGCGGGCGGTCGTTGCCGGGCGGGCCGCGCCGGGTGCCAAGGTCGTGTTGCTCGACGGCGGCAAGGAAATCGCGAGGAGTGTGGCCGATGCCCGCGGCGAATGGGTCGTCATCGTCCAGGACCCGCCGCTGGGCGTGGGCCAGCACGAGTTGCGGGTGATCCAGCATGTCGAAGGGCGCGCACCGGTAACGTCGGATCAGGTCGTGGTCGCTGTTGTGCCGCAGCCGCCGGCCGCCGGCGCTTCGACGCCCAAGGATGAGACGCTGGTGATGATCGCGCCGCCCGCGGGCGCTACGACACTGGTCCAGCCGCCGTCGGCGGCAGGCGTGCCGAAGTCAGGAGATCTCGTCATTTCGACGGTGGATTACGATGACCGCGGCAACGCTACGATTTCCGGGCAGGCGGCGCCCGGAACGACGATACGGGCCTACGTCGACGACAAGATCGCGGCTGAAGGCATTGCCGGTCCGGATGGACGCTGGCGCCTCACGCCGGCCAACCCTATCGACCAGGGGAAGCACAAGCTGAGGGTCGATCGGCTGGCGCCGGACGGAAAGCCCGTCGCCCGCCTAGAGCTGCCGTTCGAACGCGCCGCCGCGCCGCCGGTTGCCGGCGGTGACCGCAAGCGACTGTACGTGGTGCGTGGCGACAATCTGTGGAATATCGCGCGCGCCCACTACGGCGAGGGTTGGCACCACACCAAGATTTTCAATGCCAACAAAGATCAGATTCGCGACCCCGATCTGATATACCCGGGCCAAGTCTTCAGCCTGCCCAAGGTCGACTGACGGCCTCCGGGCGACAGAGAGCGCGTTCATGCTGGCCAATTTCTTCGTGCCGATCCTCGCCGACGGATGGCGCTTCATCGCTATGTTCGCTGGTGCGACTTTCCTTGCCGCCTTGACCGGCGCGGCCTGGCTGTTTTGGCCGCTGATGGTCCTGACGCTGTGGTCGATCTACTTCTTCCGCGATCCGCCGCGTGGCGTGCCGCAGGACGACGGCGTGCTGATCGCGCCGGCCGACGGGCTCGTGCAGATGATCGTCGAGGCTGTGCCGCCGCCCGAACTCGGGCTAGGCAACGCGGCGCTTACGCGCATCTCGATCTTCCTCAGTGTCTTCGACGTTCATATCAATCGCGCCCCGTGTGCGGCGACGGTCGACGTCGTGGCCTATCATCCGGGCAAGTTCCTGAATGCCGCCGCCGACAAGGCGAGCGAGGAGAACGAACGCATGGCGCTTGCGCTGCGCCGGCCCGACGGGCGGGTGATCGGCTGCGTCCAGATTGCCGGCTGGGTGGCGCGCCGGATCGTCTGCTACGTCAAGCCGGGCCAGGCGGTGGCCGTGGGCGAGCGCTTCGGACATATCCGGTTCGGCAGCCGCACCGACCTCTATCTGCCGCCTGGTGCGCGGTTGCTGGTGGCGCCGGGGCAACGCATGATCGGCGGCGAGACGGTCATGGCCGAGCTCGATCCCGTCGCGGCCGGACCGAGAACGGCGATCGAATTCTAGGAGGCTGCCATGGATAGCGATTCTCCCGCCCGCCGGGGCCGCTTGCACGGCTTCTCGATCAACCGCCTGATCCCCAATATCCTGACGCTGGCGGCGCTGTGTTCGGGGCTGACGGCGATCCGCTTCGCGCTTCAGGGCGAGATGCGCCTGGCTGTCATCGCCATCATCGTCGCCGCGATCTTCGACGCCCTCGATGGCCGTGTCGCGCGCCGGCTGGGGGTGACCAGCCGCTTCGGCGCCGAACTCGATTCGCTGTCGGATTTCCTCTGTTTCGGCGTCACGCCGGCGCTCGTGCTCTATCTGGCATCGCTGAAGGACGGCGGAGCTCTCGGCTGGGTGGTGACGCTGATGTTTCCCATCTGCTCGGCACTGCGCCTGGCGCGCTTCAACACCGCCCTGGTTTCCGACACGCCGCCGCCAGCCTGGACAGGGTCGTATTTTACCGGCGTGCCGGCGCCCGCTGGCGCCCTGCTCGCCTTGATGCCGTTGACGGCAAGCTTCGAAATCGAGGCGGCATGGCCGCGCCACGCGCTTGTCGTGGGCGCTGTGCTGGTCGTCGTCGGCGGCCTCATGGTGAGCCGCCTGCCGACCTATTCCTTCAAGAAGGGCAGGGTGCCGCGCCATCTCGTGCTGCCAGCCCTGTTGGGCGCTGCCCTGACGATGGGTGTGCTTGCAAGCGCGCCCTGGATCGCATTGCCGCTGATCGGTCTCGCCTACGTCTCGTCGATCCCGTTCAGCTGGATAGCCTATCGCCGACAGGCGGCGCAGGAGCGACAGGCGGCGGCGAAATCGGGCGAGGTGGTGTCCCTGCGCGCGGTCGATTCGGGGCCTTCGACGCCGGCCTGACCGCGCCGCGGCACCATGTTCGATCCCGTCCTGCGCCGACTGATCGACCCGCCGCTCAACCGCGCCGGCGCCTGGCTGGCCCGGCAGGGCGTACCGGCCAATGGAGCAAGCCTGGTCGGCTTGATGATCGGATTGCTTGCCGTGCCGGCGTTGGCCCATGGTCGGTACGACCTTGCCTTGCTGGCAATCCTGTTCAATCGGTTGATCGATGGTGTCGACGGGCCGATCGCGCGGCAGGGCAAGCCGACGCCGTTCGGCGGCTATCTCGATATCATGTGCGACATGGCGTTCTATGCGGCGGTGCCCCTGGGCTTTGCCCTTGCGGATGCGGCAAACGCCGTGTGGGCGGCAATCCTGTTGGCGTCCTTCGTATGCACTGGGGCGTCGTTTCTGGGACGAGCCGTTCTGGCGGCCCAGGTCGGCGAGGCGAACGACGGCAAACGTGGGCGAAAATCGTTCTTTCATGCCGCGGGGCTGATCGAGGGAAGCGAGACCATCGCGGCTTTCGTGCTGTTCTGCCTGCTTCCCGGGGGCTTTCCCTGGCTGGCGGGCCTATTCGC
>JACPVT010000124.1 GCA_016191685.1 Rhodospirillales bacterium
CCCCCTCCCTGCCCCCCCCGTTGGCCGGGGGAGGGGCCCGACGGGGGGTGGGGGAAAGCCTCAATCGATGCGTCAGCGCTTGTTCTTGATCGGCAGCGTCATCTCGCTGGCCGGGATCACGCGGACCAGCTCGAGCAGGTCGACGTTGTCGGCCGGACTCTTCTTCATCCGCCAGTGATACATCTCCTGCAGCGCCTGGTGATCCTCCTTGCGGAAGGTCATGGTGCCCTTGGGCGTCTCGAAAGCCATGCCCTCCATCGCCGCGATCAGCTTCTCGCTGTCGGTCGACTTGGCCTTCTTCACCGCCTCGACGACGGCGATGGCGGCACTCATGCCGCCCGCCACGAAGAAGTCCGGCGGCACGCCGTTGTTCTTCTTCTTGTATTCGGCGACCAGCCAGTCGTTCACCGGGTTCTTGGGGAAACCCCAGTAGTAGTAGATCGCGCCCTCGAGGCCGGGAAACTGCTTCCAGCCGGCCATCACCGGCAGCAGGTTGCCGCCCGGTGCGATCTCGATGTTGTAGCGCTCCGGCTTGAGGTCCATCAGCTTGGGCAGCGGATGGGCGCCGGCCCACACCACGACCACGATCTTGCGGCCGGGTTTGTCCTTCAGCGCGTCGAAGATCCGCTGCGCCGAGGCCGTGAAGTCGGTGGTGGCCTGCGGCGCGTATTCCTCGTGCACGATCTTGGCCTTGGAGCCCACGGCGGCCAGGGCCGCCTTGACCGCCGCGACGCCGTCCTTGCCGAAGGCATAGTCCTGGGCGAGCGTGGCGATGCTGATGTTCTCGTCCTTGAGCGTCGCCGCGGATGCCAGCGCATCCTGAGTCGAGTTGCGGCCGGTGCGGAAGATATAGCGGTTCCACTTCTCGCCGGTGATCTGGTCGGCGACCGCCGGCTCGACGACCAGCAGTTTCTTGTATTCCTCGGCGATCGGCAGCATGGCGAGCGCGCCCGCCGAGCCGGTCGTGCCGACGGCGATGTCGACCTTGTCGTCGCCGTAGGCCTGCTCGAGCGCGGCCTTGGCGAGATCGGGCTTGAACTGGTCGTCCTTCAGGATGACCTGGATCTTGCGGCCATCGACTTCCATCGTGCCCTTGGTGGCATATTCGAGGCCCAGCATGAAACCGGCCTCGGTCTGGCGCGCGTAGGCCTCGAGCGGGCCTGTCTTGCTGTAGATCAGCGCGATTTTCAACGGCGGCTGTTGCGCCATGGCCGGTCCGGCCAGCAGCAGGCCGGCGACGACCAGGAATGAACGACGGATCATGTAAGGGTCCCTCCTCTTATGGAGGCCCTTCTAGTCGATGATCGCCGCCTGCACCATAGAGCGGAACCGGTTGCGCAAGGCGATCCGGTCGGGATCGCTCACCTGCACCATGTAGAGGGCGATGAGCTGCTCCTTGGGATCGATCCAGAACAGCGTGCCGGCGTTGCCGGCCCAACCGTATTCGCCGACCGTACCCGGCAGCGCCGAATCACCCGTGCGAGTGCGGACTTCGAAGCCCAAGCCGAAACCCAGGCCCGGCGGCCGGCCCGGACGGGTCAGCGTATGGTCGGCGGTCATGAACTCCAGCGTCTTCTTGCCGATGATGCGCTTGCCTTGCAGCGCGCCACCGTTGGCTAGCGCCGCAGTGAAGCGAAGGTAATCGTCCATCGTGCTGGTGAGGCCGCCGCCACCCGATTCGTACTTGGCGCCGTCGTCGACCTTGAAGCGCGGTGTCATCGGCAGGCCGCCCGGCCGCAGCCCGGGCTGGGCGGCACGCATCACCTTGGCAACCGGCACCTGGAAGCCCGAGTCGACCATGCCGAGAGGCTGGAAGACGCGCGCCGCGAGCGCGTCGCCCAGCTTCTTGCCGTCGACGACTTCGACCAGCCGGCCCAGCACGTCGGTTGACACGCCATACTCCCAGCGCGTGCCCGGCGAGAATTTCAGCGCCAGCGTCGAGAGCTTGGCCACGAACTCCTCGTTGCTCATCGAACGGTCGCCGATCTTGGCCGCGACATACGACTGGTTGACCAGCGACGTGCCACGGCCGCCGTAGGTCAGGCCCGAGGTATGGCGCAGGAGATCTTGCACCGTCATCGGCCGCTCGGGATCGGCGAAGTGCAACACCGGCCGACCGTCGGGTCCGGTCACTTCGCTGCCGACCTTCATCTTGCCGATCTCTGGCAGGTACTTGGCGACGGGGTCGCTCACCTGCAGCCTGCCCTCCTCGACCATCTGCATGACGGCGATGCTGACGATCGGCTTGGTCATGGAATAGATGCGGAAGATCGAATCGGTCTTCATCGCATCGCCGCCCGCCGGGTCGCGCTTGCCCTGCACCGAGAGCCACGCGACCTTGCCGCGCCGCGCCACCAGCATGACCGCGCCCGGCACAAGGCCGTCATCGATATGCTGCCGGGTCACCGCCTCCAGTTTCTTGAGCTGCGCCGAGGAGAGGCCAACCTCTTCCGGCGACGCCGCCATCGGCAGGACCAACGGCACTTCGGCGCGGGCACCTGTCGCAACCGCCGCTACTGCAAGGGCAAGGATGATCTTTTTCATCAAGCTTCCTCCCGGGAAGATTTGCCCGACTATAGCCTATGAGCGGCCTTCGAGCAGGGGGCGCTCCTGCTGGAAAAGCTCCACGACGGCGTCCATGACGGCGCGGACACGGGGCAGCGCGCGGAGGTCGCGATGGACCAGCAGCCATTGGTCGGCGAAGACGTCGGGGATAATGCCGCCGATCCGGCGAAGCATCGGGTCGGGATCGCCGAGATGGCAGGGCAGCACGGCGAGGCCCGCGCCAGTACGCGTCGCCTCGTGCAGCACGAGCCAGTTGTTGCCACGGATTTCTGGTCGGCGTCCGGCGCGATACTCCAGCAGCCAGCTCTGTCCCGGCATCCTGATGTGATCGTCGTCGAAGCCGACCCACGGCAGCGCGGCCAGTGCCGCCTGGCTGGATCGCTTCACCGGCAGAGTGCGCGCGGCATAGATCGCGTAGGCGACGCGGCCGAGCTTGCGCGCCACGATGCCGCCCAGCTCCGGCACCTGTTCGCGGATCAGGAGATCGGCCTCGCGGCGCGACAGGTTGGCCAGCGTATGGCTAGAGATCACCTCGAATTCGATCTGCGGCAGCTTGCTTCTGAGTTCGGCGGAATAGCGGGCGATCAGCGCGGCGGTCGCCTCCTCCGCCGATAGGCGCACGGTGCCGCTCACGGTGTCGCTGAGGCCGGCGCTGCGACGGTGAATGGAATGCGCCGCCTTCTCCATCGCCTCGGTGTCGGCCAGCAGTTCCTCGCCGGCCGAAGTCGGCACGAAACGGTCGGGCAGGCGCTCGAACAGGCGCGCGCCGATCTGCTTCTCCAACGCCTGGACTCGGCGCGCCACCGTGGGATGGCTGACGCCCAGCGTCTTTGCCGCCGTGGTGAGCGTGCCCTCGCGGGCGAGGGTGAGGAAAACGCGGAGGTCGTCCCAATTGGCATCCATGTACAAAAGTGTACAGCGCCTTTTCCAATTTGTGGACTGACGAATATTGACGTTCGGCCTAGCATGCCGGCCATGCATATCGAACCTCGCCTCCTCGTCTTCACCAGGGGTGTGCGCTGGCGCATCGCCGGCGCCGTCGCCATCGGCCTTCTCGCCGTCAGCCTCGGCATCGCCCGGCTCGGCCTGCTGGGCTGGCTGATCGGCCAGGTCTTCCTGGGCCGGCCGCTAAAAGACCTCGTACTGCCGGTCGTGCTGATTGCGGCCGTCATGGTGGCGCGCGGCTGGGCCGAGCATTTGCGCGCCGTGGTGGCGCACGAGACCGCCGCGCGTGTGCAGAAGATGCTCCGCCGCACACTCTACGACCGCATCGCCGCCCTGGGACCGGGCACGGTCGGCCGCCAGCGCTCCGGTGCCCTCACGCTCTCCATGATCGACGGCGTCGAACAGCTCGAAACCTATTTCGGCCAGTTCCTGCCGCAGTTCCTGATCGCGCTGCTCTCGCCGCTGCTGATCTTCGCCGTCGTGGCCTTCATCGACCTGCCGGTGGCCGCTATCATGCTGGCCTTCGCGCTGGTCGCCCTGTTCGCGCCGGCGCTGTGGCACCGCTACGACGTCAAAAACTCGATGCACCGGCAGAAGTCCTACGCCTCCTTCGCCGCCGAGTTCCTCGATTCGATCCAGGGATTGGCCACGCTCAAGGCGTTCGGCCAGGGCAAGGCGCGCGCCGACAAGCTCGAGGTCGAAGCACGCGATCTTTTCCGCCGCACCATGTGGGTACTGGGCACCAACGCGCTGGCCCGCGGCATCACCGACACCGCGATCGCCTGCGGTGCCGCCACCGCGCTGATCTATGGCGCCACGCGCGTCGAGACCGGCGCCATGTCGCTGCAGGCGCTGCTCATCATCCTGATGCTGGGCATCGAAATCTTCCGCCCGATGCGCGAACTCAGGACCGTGCTGCACCAGGGCATGGTCGGCCTCTCGGCGGCGCAAGGCATCTATCGCATCCTCGACGACAAGCCCGGCGTCGCCGATGCACCGCCCTCCCCGCTCGACAAGGCGCTGGCACCCACCATCGCCTTCGAGGACGTGCGTTTCTCCTATCCCGGCACGCGCCGCACCGTCCACGACGGCCTCTCCTTCCGCGCCGAAGCCGGCGAGCGCCTGGGCCTGGTCGGGCCCTCGGGCGGCGGCAAGTCGTCGATCGTGCGCCTGCTGCTGCGCTTCTACGATCCCGACAATGGTCATGAAGGGGGGGGCCGCATCACGCTCGGCGGTCACGACCTGCGCTCGCTCTCCTTCGCGCAGATCCGTTCGCTGATTTCCGTCGTCAACCAGGACACGTTCCTGTTCCACGGCACGGTCGAGGAGAACATCCGCCTCGGCAAGCCCGCCGCCTCGCAAGCCGAGCTCGAGGACGCCGCACGCGCCGCCAACATCCACGAGTTTGTCCTGAGCCTGCCGCAGGGCTACGCCACGGTGATCGGCGAAAAGGGCATAAAGCTTTCGGGCGGTCAGCGTCAGCGGCTCGCCATCGCCCGCGCGCTGCTGCGCGACACGCCGATCCTGGTGCTCGACGAGGCGCTCTCCGCCGTCGATGCCGAGAACGAGGCGGTGATTCAGGAAGCGCTCGACCGGCTGATGCAGGGCCGCACGACCTTGATCCTCGCCCATCGCCTCTCCAGCATCATCGACTGCGACCGCATCCTCGTCCTCGACGGCGGCCGAGTCGCCGAGCAGGGCAGGCACGACTCCCTGATGCGCCAGGGCGGCGTCTATGCCGGGCTGATGGCCGAGCAGGTTCAGGATTCTTCCGGACCGCGAGCCTCCGGCTCGCTCATGAGCGCGCAGGATGCGCGCGGTCCAGGAGAGGCGCACGGCCCAAGCAAGACGCTCACCGAAGGCATCATCAAGGCCGAGGGCCTCACCTGGTACCAGGTCGTGGCCACCCTGATGAAGGTGATCCTGCCGTGGAAGGGCAAGCTCACGCTCACCTTCGCGCTGGGTGTGCTGCGCGTGATCTCGTTCATCGGGGTCGGCGTGCTGTCGGCGCTGATCGTGCTGGCGCTCAAGAACCATCAGCCGATCACCGACTACGCCGTTGCGCTCGCGGTCATCGCGCCCGTTTCCGGCGTCCTCCACTGGCTGGAATCCTGGATGGCGCACGACATGGCCTTCCGCCTGCTGGCCGAGATGCGTATCGACGCCTTCCGCAAGCTCGACGCGCTGGCGCCCGCCTATCTCGTGCGCCGCCGTACTGGCGATCTGATGGCGCTCGCCACCCACGACATCGAGCTGGTCGAGTATTTCTTCGCCCATACCGTGGCGCCCGCCTTCGTGGCGCTGTTGGTGCCGGCCGTCGTGGTCGCGGCGCTGGCCTGGGCCAGCGGCTGGCTGGCGCTGGCGCTGCTGCCGTTCCTGCTCGCCGTCGGCTTGAGCCCGTTCCTGATGCGCAAGCGCGTCGACAGGCTGGGCGGCCAGGCGCGCGAGGCCGCCGGCGAACTGGGCGCCTTCGCCGTCGATTCGGTGCAGGGCCTGGGCGAGATCGTAGCCTTCCAGCAGGAATCGTCACGCGGCGCCAAGCTCGATGCGCTCTCGCAGCGCCACATCTCGCTGCGCCTGCCCTTCTTCAGCGAACTCACGATGCAGCACGCCTTCCTGGAAGTGCTGACCGGCCTCGGCGGTCTCGCCGTCGTCGTGGTGGGCGCCGTGCTGTCGCAACAGGGCGCCCTCGATCCCGGTCTGCTGCCGCTGCTCACCATTCTCGCCATGGCGGCGTTCCTGCCGGTCTCCGAGATCGCCCAGATCGGCCGCCAGCTCGCCGACACCCTGGGCGCCACGCGAAGAGTCTATGCGCTCGCCAACGAGCCGATCCCGGTGCGCGACGGACCGGGCGTGCCGGCGGCCGCAGGCGCTGCGGCGCTGGCGCTGGAAGGCGTGGCCTTCACCTATCCCGGCCAGTCGCGCCGCGCCCTCTCCGAGGTCACCTTCGCCATCCCCGCCGGCAAGACCGTGGCGCTGGTCGGCACCTCGGGTGCCGGCAAGACCACGACGGCGCAACTGCTGATGCGTTTCTGGGATCCCGACGCCGGCCGCATCACGCTGAACGGCGCCGACCTTCGCGACTACAAGCTCGACGAGCTGCGCCGTCTGGTGGCGCTCGTGGCCCAGGACACATATCTCTTCAACGATACGCTGCGCGCCAACATCCTGATCGCCCGGCCCGAGGCCACCGAAGCCGAGCTTCTGGCGGCGGTCCAGCATGCCTCGCTCGCCGACCTCGTCGCCGCTCTTCCCGAGGGCCTGGAGTCGCCCGTCGGCGAGCGCGGCACCAGCTTGAGCGGCGGCCAGCGCCAGCGCGTCGCAATCGCCCGCGCCTTCCTCAAGGACGCGCCGATCCTGGTGCTCGACGAGGCGACCTCGCATCTCGACGCGGTGAACGAGCAGGCGGTGCGCCGCGCGCTCGATCTCCTGCAGGCCGACCGCACCACGATCGTCATCGCCCACCGCCTCTCCACGGTGCGCGATGCCGACCTGATCGTGGTGCTGGACGAGGGCCGCGTGGCGGAAAGCGGTACGCACGCTTCCTTGCTGGCGCGCGGCGGACTGTACGCCCGCCTGGTGTCGCGCCAGCTTGCGGCGGTCTACGCACCGGCCGCACAATGAGGCGATGAAGAAGCGCCAGCGCCAGCTCCACCTCAATCTCTTCATCCAGAGCCGCGGCCATCACGAGGCGTCGTGGCGGCACCCTGCTTCCTCGGCCCTGGCGCTGACCGACATCGCCTATTACCGCGACGTGGCGCAGCGCGCCGAGGCCGGGCTGTTCGATTCAATCTTCCTGGCCGATCAGCTTGCTCTCGCCGACACGGTGGCGCAGGCCGGCACCACTTGGCTGGAACCGATCACGGCGCTCGGCGCGCTGGCGGCCTCGACCGAGCGGATCGGCCTGATCGCCACCGCCTCCACCACCTACAGCGAGCCGTTCAATCTTGCGCGCCAGTTCGCTTCGCTCGATCACATCAGCAGCGGGCGCGTCGGCTGGAACATCGTGACCTCGTGGCTGGCCGCGGCGGCGCGCAACTATGGCGGCGAGGGCCAGGTGAGCCACGCCAACCGCTACGCCCGCGGCGAGGAGTTCGTCCAGGTGGTGAAGGCGCTGTGGGACAGCTGGAGCGACGACGCCGTGCTCGACGACCGCGCCGGCGGACACTACGCCCGGGCGAGCCACATCCGGCCGATCGACCACGCCGGCGAACATTATCGGGTCGCCGGTCCGCTCAACATGCCGCGTGGGCCGCAGGGCCGGCCGGTGTTCGTGCAGGCGGGCTCGTCCGACACCGGACGCCGCTTCGCCGCGCGCCATGCCGAGGCGGTGTTCACCGCACAGATGGAAAAGGCGACGGCACAGGAATTCTATGCCGACCTGAAGAGACTCGTGGTGGCCGAAGGCCGCTCGCCCGATCAGGCGCTGATCCTGCCCGGCCTCAGCCCGGTGATCGCCGCCACCGAGGCCGAAGCAAAGCGCACGGCGCGCGAGCTGAACGACCTCACCGATCCCGAGGTCGGGCGCAAGCGCCTGAGCGGCCGCTTCGGCGGCCACGACTTCTCGCACCTGCCGCTCGACCGGCCGCTGGCGCCGGAGGATTTCCCCGATCCCGGCACGGTGGAAGCCGCGCGCAGCCGCACCGAGGTGATCGTGGGCCTGGTGCGGCGCGAGAAGTTTACGTTGCGCCAGCTGCTGGCCTATCTCGCCGGCGCGCGCGGCCACTACACGACCGCGGGAACGCCGGAACAGATCGCGGATCTGATCGAGGACTGGTTCCACGACGGCGCCGCTGACGGCTTCAACGTCATGCCGCCGCTGCTGCCGTCGATGCTCGACGCCTTCGTGGCCGAGGTGATCCCGCTCCTGCAGAAGCGCGGGCTTTTCCGTACCGCTTATGAAGGCACGACGCTCAGGGAGCATTTCGGCCTCGCCCGGCCGGCGAGCAGGCCCTAGTCTCCCTTCCGGGAGAAACAAGAATGTTCAGCCATGTCACCATCGGCAGCAACGATATTGCCAGGGCCAAGGGCTTCTACGAAAGCCTGCTCAATCCGCTCGGGCTGGTCCGTCATGCCGATTATCCGGAGGCCTTTGGCTATGGCCCGGCCGGTGGCCGGCCGCAGATCTGGATCGTCCGGCCGCTCGACAAGAAGGCCGCCACGGTCGGCAACGGCATCACGGTCGGCCTCGACGCCCCGAACCGCCCCGCCGTCGATGCCGCCTACAAGGCGGGCATGGCGGCCGGTGGCAAGGACGAGGGTGTGCCTGGCGTTCGTGCGCATTATCACCCCAACTATTACGGCGCTTATCTGCGCGATCCCGACGGCAACAAGATCTGCATCGTCTGCCACCGGTCAGCTTGAGGCGCATGGCCAACGCCCTTCCCCGCCGCACCCTGCTCGCCCGTGCCCTATTGGCGACGGGCACGGCCTTCGCCGCGCCGGCGGTCGCGCGCGCCCAGTCGACGCTCCCCTACGGCACGATCCGCATCCTGATCGGCTATCCCTCGAGCGGCGGTTCTGATTCGCTGGTCCACGTCATTGCCGGCGCCCTGCAGACCGAGCTCAGCCGGACCGTCTCCGTCGAGTACAAGCCCGGCCCCTCGGGCTCGGCCGCCGGCGCGGTTCTCAAGAATTCGGCGCCGGACGGCAAGACCATCGCCTTCATGCCGAGCGCAACCATGGTCGCGAAGCTCATCAAGCCCGGTTTCCCGTTCGATCCCCTGACCGACCTCCTGCCGCTGACGCTTGCCGGCACCTATCCGACGACCTTCGCCGTCTCGCCCAGGATCGGGGTCGCCAACTTTGCCGAGTATGTCCAGTGGCTGAAGGCAGGCGACGCGACACGTGCCCGTTTCGGCACCACCACGCCGAATTCCTTCACGCAATTCTTCGGCACCTTACTGGGCGGCGAAATCGGCGTTCCGCTCGAAGCCGTCCCCTACAACGGCGCGCGACCGCTCCTGGCCGATCTCGAGCAGGGGCGCATCCCCGCCGGCACCGGCGGCATCACGTCCTTCCTGGTGCCGCAGCGCGGCGGCCGGCTGAGGATCCTGCTGAGCTCCGCCGCCAAACGCAGCGCGGCGGCGCCGGACGTACCGACGGTGTCGGAACTGGGTTTCCCCAAGCTGCAGCAGACCAACTGGTACGCCTTCTTCGCGCCACCCGGCATGTCGGCCGCGCTGGTCGCGGCGTGGACTGCGGAACTGCGGGCCGTACTCGAATCGGGCGACGTCAGCGAGCAGCTGCGGCAACTGGGCCTCGCCGTCGAAACCTCGACGCCTGCCGAAATGGCGGCGCGGCTCGCCTCAGACTTCCGCGAGTGGAAGGCGGTCCTTGACTCACTGGGCATGAAGCCGATCAACTGAGGCCCACGACAGAGCTTCGCGACAAGGAGTACCGCATGCCACCGTTCAAGGTGTTCTGGCAGCCGGGTTGAACCAGCTGCCTGAGACTCAAAGAGTTTCTATCGGTCCGTGGGATCGACTTCGTCTCCGTGAATGTTCTTGAGGATCCGGCTGGCCTCGCCGAGCTGCAGAAGCTCGGCGCCCGCTCGGTGCCGGTGCTGTCGCGCGGCGACAAATTCACCTTCGGCCAGAGCACCAAGCAGATCGTCGAGTTCCTCGGCATCGACGAGAAGTCCGGCCCCGAGCTATCGCCGGCCGAACTCTATGCGCGGCTCGACAAGTTCATGACGGCGGCGCTCGAACTGTTGCCGCTGATGCCCGCAGACCGCCTCGACACCCATGTTCCCGGCCGGCCGCGTAGCTATCGCGCCCTGGGCTTCCATCTGTTCCGCGTCGTCGACGCCTTCCTCGACGCCAACGAAGGCGTCACCCTGGTCCAGGCAATGTTCCGCGAAGAACCCGCCGCCGACGCCGACACCGCCGCCCTCGCCGCCTATGGCGCCAAGGTGCGGCAACGCTTCCGCGCCTGGTGGGCCGCCGGCGACACAGCCGGCACGCGCGCCCTCGATACCTACTATGGCCCGCAAAGCCTGCACGAACTGCTGGAGCGCACGACCTGGCACTCCGGCCAGCACGTCCGGCAATACATGATGCTGCTCGAGCGCGAGGGCCAGAAGCATCACCGGCCCCTGGTCGAGGCCGACTTCGCCCGGCTGCCGATGCCGCAGAACGTCTGGGACGGCTGAGCAACCTCCCCCGGGGCGAGGCGTTCCCCACCTGAACGCAGCCACAGACCCCATGGAGAATTGCCATGCGCAACACCGCGACACAGCACAACGGCAAGGATCTCGGCAAGGAAATCGCTGCGCTGAAGGCGCAACTCGAGGAACTTGCCGAGAGCGTGAACGGCACCGGAAACTCCCTGCTTGCACGCGGTGAGGACGCCATCGAAGAGGCGATCGCCACCACGCGCGAGGTCATCGACAAATACGGTTCGAACGCCCGCAAAGTCGCCAGGGACTCGATCGAACTCAAGGACCGCGCCGCGTCGGCACTGGTCGAGACCACCGAAGCGCGGCCGCTCACGACGCTCGCCGCCCTGCTCGGCATCGGCTTTCTCGCGGGGTACCTTTGTCGTCGGCAGTAGCCGGGCGGCACCGCGGAAGGTCGATGAAGGATCCGGCGAAACGCCCAAGGCGGCAAAGGCAGGGTTCGCCTCGATGCCAGGGCTCGTCTCCATGATCGAACCTCTGCTCCACGTCGCGACGGCGTCCGTCGCCGCACGTTCGCTGCGCGCCGCGGCGGAAGATGCGAAAACAAGATTCGTGCTGACGGTCTGCCTGTACGCTGCCGCCGGCGCCGGCGTGTTCTGCCTCGGCCGTGCTGCCCTCGTGGTTCTCGAACGGCATTTCGACCCGGCCGAATCCTGGGCGATCCTCGGCGGTCTCTACGGGCTGCTGGCCGGCGCCTTCTATTATCTCATGGCGGAGCACCGTCGCCGCCCGCCGACCGGGCGGCGGTAACGCCAAAGAGGCCCGAAGGTTCCATGCACAGGCCCGGTCGATCGGGAACCTCGACGGCATTTCGGCGTTGATCTGGAACGAACTCCACGGGAGGTGTTCCATGATCATCAACATCCGCGCTGCCCTCGCCGCCGGCCTCGTTGGCGGCTGCGTCGTTCTGCTGGTGCCCGGCCTCACGAAGGCCAACGCCGCAGATATTGCTGCCGCGGCTCCGGCGACCGCCGCACAGCCACGCCCCGGCTATGTCGTCTTCTTCGAGCAGGGCACCACCGAGGTCTCATCCACGGCCGCCGGGACGATCCGTCTTGCCACCCGCAAGGTGCGCGCGAACAAGGCCGCCCTCGTCCGGCTTGTCGGCCGTGCCGATTATGCCGAGGCGGTGAAGGCCGAACTGGTGCGCCAGGGCGTCCAGCCGGCATCGATCGTGCTGGTTGGCCGCGACGACAACAGTCCGATCGTGCGGGCCTCGACCGGCGTGGCCGAACCGGCAAGCCGGTACGTGTTGATCGCCTTCTAGCGCGTCATAGCCTCCAATAGACTGATCTCATGCCGGGAAGGCCGTGCGACGGCGCTCCCGGCATGGGGCTGTCATGTTGACGGCCTGGCCGCAGCTCCGGCCAGCTAGGAGAGCTTGGGTCCCATCTTCGTGTTCTCGCGCACCCACTTGCGGGCTTCGCGGAGGTTGTTGAAGACCTTCACCGGCCGTTCGTCGGCGGTGATCTCGGCGAATCTGGCGGCCTGTGCGCCCCGCTTGGGATCGACGACAAAAGCCAACGGGCCCCGCGAGCCCGCCTTGGGGTCGGAACGCATGAAGGCGGCGATGGCCGCCATGCGGTTTTCGTCGATCGGCGAGGTTCCGGCCGACGTGTCGATGATCTTGCCGTAGTGCTGCCGTTCCGTCTTCAGGAACTCGCGCGCCACATCCGCGATGTCGTCGGCCGTGACCTCGCCGAGGACGACGGCAATCACCAGTCGGTCGAGATCTGAGATGTCGAGGTGGATCGGCATTGGGCCTTCTTACAGGGACCCGTGGTCCAAGCGCCAGTGCGTCGCCGACAGTGTAGATCGTCGTATCGTCAACGCCGCGGCTCGATCGATGCGCACTCGTCGAGCCACCGTCGCGCAGCGCGGAGGCTATGGAACACTTTTACCGGCCGCTCGCCGCCCGTGAGCTCGGCAAACTTCTCGGCGAACTGGGCGCGCGACGGATCGACGACGAAGGCCAGCGGGCCGCGCGACGCCGCCTTGGGATCGGCCCGCAGGAAGGCGGCGATGGAGACCACCCTGGCCTCATCGACGAAGAAATCGCCGGCCGTGGTATCGACGATCTTGCGGTAATGCATCATGCCCGACTCTGCGAACTGACGCGCCAGACTCGCGATATCGTCTGCCGTGGCTTGGCCAAGGACGACGGCAACAACGAGTCTGTCCAGGTGGGAAATGTCGAGATGGATCGGCATGGGTTGACCGAGATCGTTCGCTGAGTTGTCGTCGGCTAACGATCCTTAAATTATTGCACCGTTGACGCAATTTTCTCCCGGATTGCGAAGCTAGCATGGATACAGCACCGCGAGGCAATGCCCGCTTCATGAGAAAACGAATTCCGACGAGATGGACTCGCTCGCCGTTCCGCGCCCATTGTCGTCGCGGGAGGGCACTCCCCCGCCTTGGAGCGCCGATACGCTGTGAGAAGCCACCCAGCCCGGATTTTCGCAAACCGCACAAGCCTGACCCGTCGCACGCTCGGCGCGGTTCTGATGATCTTCTTGGCGGGCTGCGTTGCACTCGTACTGATGGAGGGCCTGACGCGCCTCCTCCTTCCGGCGTTCGATCCGTCGGGGCGGTTCGAGTTTCGCTACAAGGTGGGATCGCTGTGGCTCGGGCAACCGGGCGTCGCACAACGCCAGGTGAAGAACACCGGCGATTTTGACGTTGCCGTCCGCATCAACCGCCACGGCCTGCGCGACACCAGGGATATCGCCGAAGCGACGGCCGGCGATCTCGTCGTGGTCGGCGATTCGTTTGCCTGGGGTTGGGGCGTCGACGCCGAGGAGCGCTTTTCGGACCGCCTGCAGGCCCTGACCGGGCGGCGGACCTTCAACCTCGCCACGCCCACGAACATCGCGGGCTACGAGGCACTGCTGGACTACGCCAGGTCCCTGGGCGCGCGGATCGGCCAAGTGGTGGTGGCGGTGTGTCTGGAGAACGACCTTGCAGTCTATGACGCCGTCGACCAGGCGGAGGACGACCCGGCGGTCGGCTGGAAGGAGTGGCTGGCGGAACGCTCGGCGGCGTATCTGCTGCTGACGACGGTGGCCCATCAGACGCCATGGTTGAACGCGCTCGCGGTCCGCGCCGGCGTGATCATTCCCAATCTCGAGGGGATATCGAAGAACGACTACGAATCCGAGGCAATCGACTCCTCGGCCAAAAAACTGCTGGCGTTGTCGAAGCGCTATCGCCTGCTGGTGGTGCTCATCCCCTCGCGCGCCCTGTGGGTCGGCGAAAACCGCTCCGTCGAGGACCGGGTCCACAAGGAACTGGTGGCGGCACTCGTCAAACGCGGCGTCGCGGTGCTCGACCTGCGCCCGCTATTCGAGAAGGGCGGCGCGCCGCTGGCCCATCATTTCGCCAACGACGGTCACTGGACCGCCCGCGGCCATGCGCTGGCGGCCGAAGCGATCGCCAAATGCCTGGAGGTCGGAACCAATACCTGTCGCCAGGACTGACCCTGCGCGCCGGTCCCTGCCGGGGCCTAGTAGCCCTCGCGCCAACCGGCGTGCAGGTAGCCCCGGCGGACGAACTCGACAGCGATCATGCCCTGGATGACGAAGGCTGCGATCGGCATCACGAGCAAGGCCCCCACGGTCACGACTTCCGAACCGAGGACCCAGTCCAGCAAGCCGAAGCCGAAGAAGGCGGAGACGAAGATCGCCGCGCTGACCGGCACCATCAGGAGAGCCAGGAGCGGGAACCCATTGAGCAGGACATAGAATGGGCCGAACAGAGCGGCCCAAAGATAGGCGCGACCGTCCAACGTCTTGGATGCATCCGTTTCCGGATGATCAAACCGATATGTGTTGAACACCAATCCACACCCTTGCCGCCGCGCGGAGACCGCGCTGTATCGCCCACGCCGGAATCGGCAAGATGCGCCGGAACGTCTCCACGACGGCGAACCTCCCGGCGCCGCAGACGTCCCGGGGCTGCCGCCCCGACTCAAGACAACTATGTCCCCAAATCCCGTCGCAAGCATAACGCAGGCTCGGTTATTTCAGCAACCGCGGGATAGGCCTATTGACTCCTATTTCATATTCCTATACTCCCTATCGGACCGACGGTTTCCGAATGGAAGGAGCATGAAGCGATGTCGAAACAAGCCTGGCACTTTGGAACCCCCGAACGCGATCCCGCGGAGCTGGCCGAGGAATCGGCGCGCCGCCGCGCCGAACAGGCGCTCGATGAGCGGGCGCGCCGGCCGCTTGCCTACAACCCCGTCAACAATCCGCCGACTGTGGCACCGCAGGCGGCGGTCGAGAGGCTGCCTCACCTGCTGGAGCGCGCGCTCGCCAATCCGCGGCGGCTGAACACGCCCCGCCGCCAATGCGCGGCCTTCCTTCGCCTGGTGTCGCGCTGCGCGACGATCGTCGAGGCGGCGGCGCGCGCCGGCGTCAACCGGGGCTCGCTCTATCGCTGGCGCGCCCGCGATCCGCGCTTCGCCGCCAAGTGGGACGCCGCCATGGCCCGCCAGGCCGCCGAGGCTGCGGACAACATCGCGCTACAGGCCAACACGGTCGAAAGCCAGCCGGTGTACTATCATGGCAAGCAGATCGGCGAGCGCCGCCGGGTCAACACGCGGCTCCTGATTCACGTGCAGAACCGGCTCGACTGCGATCGCCGCCGCGCCGAGGATCGCGCCGAGCGTCGCGAGCTGCTCCTGCTGCGGGCTGAACTGGCGCGGCAGAATCCTGAAATGCGACATCCGGCGACTCCCGCCGCGACGCCGTCCATGCCGGAAATCTGCAGCGAAGACCTGGGCTTGCCGGCCACCGCCTGACTCCCGAAATCCGCCCGAACACGTGACTCCGTCAGTTCCCCTTCAGGATCCTCGCCGCGGCGTCGGCGAAGACCTGGCAGCCCAGCACGATGTCGGCATCGTCGGTATTCTCGGTGAAGTGGTGCGAGATGCCGCCGATCGAGGGCACGAACAGCATGGCCGAGGGCAGCTCGAGCGCCAGGATCTGGGCGTCGTGGCCGGCGCCCGAAGGCATGCGCACATGCTGGCCGGCGGCGTGCGTGGCGGCCGCCGCCTCGAGCGCGTCGAGCAGGCGGTCGTCCATGATGCTGGGCATGGTGCGGGAAAGGTTGACACACTGGACCGCGCAGGGCCCGCGCTTGTCGTGCGCCGCCACAATCTCGAGAAGCGCCGCCTCGAAACGCTCCAGCACGGCGACGTCGGCGTCGCGGAACTGCAGGATCATCTCGGCCTTGCCGGGGATGATGGCGGCGGCGCCGGGCTCGACGCCCATCTTGCCGACGGTCCATACGCTGCGCGGTCCGGCCAGCGTCGGGAACCTCTCCATCACCTCGTTGTAGAGCCGCATCATGGCCACACCCGCATCCTTGCGGATCGGCATCGGCGTCGTGCCGGCGTGGTTCTGGATGCCGCTGAAGGTGAGGCGGAAAGCGAAGATGCCGACGATCGCCGTCACGATCCCGATATGCTTGCCGCTCGCTTCGAGCAGGCCACCCTGCTCGATATGCGCCTCGAGATAGGCACGATAGCGGCCCTCCTCGATCCTTTCGCGCGGCACGCCTTCGAGACCGGCGGCCTTCAGCGCCTCGCGCATCGGCATGCCCTCGTCGCGGTGGCGCGCCCTGTCGATGTCCTCCTCGCCGAAGCGGCCGATGAACGACTTGCTGCCGACCATCTGGCCCCAATGGCCTTCCTCGTCGGCCCACGAAGCGACGTCGACGGCCAGATGCGCCGTCTCGGGATCCTCGGCGAGCGCGCGGGCCACCTCGAGGCCGTAGATCACACCCATCACGCCGTCGAGCCAGCCGCCGCGCGGCTGTGTGTCGGTGTGCGAGCCCATGAGAAGACGCGGGCCGGTCTTGGGGCTCTTGCCCATCACGGTACCGATACCGTCGATCACCGGCTCGAGCCCGGCTTCCTTCATGCGGCCGGCCAGCCAGCGCCGGCTCTCGACATCCTGCGGCGACAGGTGCGGGCGATGCACGCCGGTCTCGTAGCGGCCGAAGTCGGCGATGCGGCGCAGGTCGGCAAGAAGCCGTTCACCGTTGATCCTGGGCATGGCTTGGTCTCATCTGGTGATTTGCAGGGCCCGCCATATGCGCTCGGGCGTCGCCGGCATGTCGAGCGCCGTCACTCCGGCGGGACTGAGCGCATCGAGCACGGCGGCCATCACGGTCTGCGGGGCGGCGATACAGCCGGCCTGCCCCGAGCCTTTGACACCCAGCGGGTTGGCAGTGGTCGGACGCTCGACGAGGTCGATGTCGAACGATGGCAGATCGTCGGCGCGCGGCAGCGCGTAGTCCATCAGCGAGCCGCTGAGCAGCTGGCCCGACCCGGGATCGTAGACGGTGCGTTCCGTCATCGCCTGGCCGATGCCTTGTGTGACACCACCCTGCACCTGCCCCTCGGTCAGCATCGGATTGATCAGGCGGCCGTAGTCGTCGACGGCGGTGTAGCGCAGCAGGGCGCAACCGCCGGTCTCGGGGTCGATCTCGACCTCGGCGATATGGCAGCCGCTGGGAAAAGTGAAGACATCGGTGATGTTCAGCACGTGCTCACCCAGTCCCCTGCCAACTTCCGGCGACATGCCGTCGGGCAGGTTCGCGGCATCCCGGGCACTCTCTGCAAGCGCTGCGAGATCGATGCCGCGGTCTGTTCCTCGCACCGTAAATCGGCCCTGGCGATAGTCGAGATCATCCCCCGACGCCTGCAAGAGATGTGCCGCCAGCCACCGCGCTTTTGTCAGAGCCGCATCCATCGCCTTCACGAGGGCCGCACCCCCCATGTGCATCGACCGCGCGCCGCCATGGCCGGCGCCGCTTCTTACCTGACGCGTGTCAGCCTGCACGTAGCGGAAGGCGCCGATCGGCAGGCCAAGATGCCCCGCCGCGATCTGCGCGAAGGAAGTCTCATGGCCCTGGCCATTGGATTCCGTGCCGACCGCGATCGTCACCGTGCCGTCCGGCTGGAAGCGAACCTCGGCGCCTTCGTTGGGCGCCCCACGCGAGGTCTCGAGGAAGCAGCCGACACCGATGCCGCGCAACCGGCCCTGCGCCTTCGCGGCTGCGCGCCGCGCCTCGAAGCCTTTCATATCGGCACGCTCCACGGCGGCATCGAGATTGGCGACGAAGCCGCCCGAATCGATCGCCATGCCCATGGCGGTCCTGTGCGGGAACGAAGCGATCAGGTTCTGCCGCCGCAAGTCGGCCGGATCGCGGCCCAGCAGGCGCGCCGCCGCCTCGATCGCGCGTTCGGTGATGTAGTTGGCCTCGGGCTTGCCGGCGCCACGGTAGGCGTCGACCGGCACCGTGTTGGTGAAGGCGCCGCGCACATCGACGGCGATCGAAGGGATATCGTAGACGCCGCCGTGCGCCGTCGAGGCGGCGACGGCCGACGCGCCGGGGCCGTTGCCCGAGAGGTAGGCGCCGAGGTTGGCGACCATCGCCACGTCGAGCGCCAGGAAGCGGCCGGTCGCATCGAGGGCGAGTTTCGCCGAGGCTTCTATGTCGCGGCCCTGGGCGCCCGACACGAACTCCTCGGCGCGGTCGGCGATCCAGCGCACCGGCCGGCCGAGCTTGCGCGCCGCCCACAGCAGCAGCACCCATTCGGGATAGAGGAAGTTTTTCATGCCGAAGCCGCCGCCAACATCGGGGGCATGGAGCTGGATGCGCTCCAGCGGCACCTTGAAGACGAACTCGGCGAGCTGGCGGCGGATGCCGTGCAGCCCCTGCCCGGTCAGTTCGAGGTCCATCGTGTCGGTCGCGGCATCGTAGCGGGCGATGCCGGCGCGCGGTTCGAGCGGCACCACGATCACGCGATTGTTCATCACTTCGATCGCAACGACGTGGGCGGCATTCCTCATCGCCTGCGCCACGGCGGCGTGATCGCCCTTCTGAAGATGGAAGGCGAGATTGCCCGGCGCCTGGTCCCAGAGTGCCGGCGCTCCTGCGGCCAGCGCCACCTTTCCCTCGACCACGGACGGCAGCGACTCGTAGTCGACTTCGATCAGCTCGGCCGCCTCGCGGGCAGCCCCGATGCTGTCGGCCACAACGAAAGCCACAGGATCGCCGACATGGCGCACGCGACCGAGAGCCAGTGCCGGACGCGGCGGCACGACGAGTGGGCTCACCGCAGCCATGCAGGGCAGTGGACCGAGCCCGTCGGCCGCAAGATCGGCCGAAGTGGCGACCAGATGCACGCCCGCAAGAGCCGCGGCCGGAGCAACGTCGATCCGTTTGATCAGGGCATGGGCGTGCGGCGAGCGCAGCACGTAGCCGTGCAGCGTGGTTCCCGCATCGATGTCCTCGACGTAGCGGCCGCGACCCAGCAGGAAGCGAGCATCCTCGAGGCGGCGGACCGAGCGTCCGTCCTGGCTGCCGTCCGCCATCTAACCCGCCCGCGCCGCGGCGTTGGCGACCGGTCCCGGCTGGCCGTCGTGCTCGAGCAGCGTCTGGACGAGCTTGCGGAACTGGGTCGGACCGGCATCGAGGCTGGTCGGCAGCATGCGGCGCTCCGGATCCATGTCGATCAGCTTCTGCTGCGCTTCGATGATCATCTTGTCCTCATTGAACGCCGCCTCGACGATGGCATAGAGCCTGCCGACGCGATCCTCGTCGAGGTCGGTGCTGCGCGCGCCGGCGGCATAGAAATAGCGCGACGTCCGCGCCGTCATCGGCGTCACCGCCTGGTCGTCGTAGCGCAGGAAGAGCGGCGGCTCGGTCGGCGCCACGCCCTTGCAACGCTCGGCCGTCCCCACCGGATAGAACGCCGTGCGCAGCAGGAAGATGCCGGGAAAGAGAAAGTCGTAGCTGTTCCACAGGTCGAGCGTCTCGCCCCAGCGCTTCATGAAGCTGCGCGACGGCTGGCTGCGCAACCAGCGTTCTACACGCAGGCCGCGCTCCAGGGCCGAGATGCGCGGCCGCTCGTTGGCCCACTGCGGCATGTCGAGGCCCAGCGTCTTTTCGTGCGCGAAACTCAGATGCGAGAGATCGAGCAGGTTGTCGTCGATCAAAAGATAGTGGGCGGCATAGTCGAGCTGGCCGCTCCGCATGCAGTAGGCTGGATCGTCGAGCCGGGTCGAGTCGGGGATCATCGCCGGATCGGCCAAGGCCTCGTCGCCCATCCAGATCCACATCCAGCCGCCGCGCTCGACCGCCGGATAGCGCCGCACCAACGCGCTTTGCGGAATGAGCTTCTGGCCGGGAATTTCCACGCAGCGGCCGTCCGGGGAGAACTTCAGTCCGTGGTACATGCAGCGCAGGTCATCGTGCTCGAGCCGGCCCATGGAGAGCGGCGCGAAACGGTGACAGCAGCGGTCCTCCAGCACCACGATCTGGCCGTCTGCCTTGCGGTAGAGCGCCAGCGGCTGGTCGATGACGACGCGCGCCAGGATGCGGCCGGGCTCGAGTTCGTGCGACCAGCCGGCGACATACCATGCGTTGCGGACCCACATATGATCCTCCCGGACCCTCTTCTTGCCGGCCAGCATACACCATTGACGAAGCGGGGCGACCGTCCGACGCTTGGTGCCTGCGCCTCACGCACAACACCACCGGAGGAACCATGATCGATCTGCATTATTGGCCGACGCCCAACGGCAAGAAGGTCACCATCCTGCTCGAGGAACTGGGCATGCCCTACAAGATCGTGCCCGTGAACATCGGCCGCGGCGACCAGTTCAAGGACGAGTTCCTGGAGATGAACCCCAACCACCGCATGCCGGTGATGGTCGATCACGAACCGAAGGGCGGCGGCAAGCCGATCGTCGTTTTCGAATCGGGCTCGATCATGATGTACCTCGCCGAGAAGGCCGGGAAATTCTGGCCGCAGGACACCCGGACCAAGTACGAGGTCAACCAATGGGTCGTCTGGCAGATGGCCAACCAGGGGCCGAAGTCGGGCGAGTGCGGCCACTTCCGGCGCGTTGACCAGGCCAAGGAGGGCGACCAGAAGTACGCCATCACCCGTTTTCACCGACGAGGTGAACCGCCTCTACGGCGTGCTCAACAACCGGCTTTATAAGCACAAGTATCTCGCCGGCGACCAGTACACGATCGCCGACATGATCTGTTATCCATGGACCATCAACTGGAAGTTCCAGGGCCAGGACATCGAGGAGTTCAAGTACTTCAAGCGCTGGTTCGAGGAACTGGGCGCCCGTCCCGCGGTCCAGAAGGGCATGGCGGTCGGCGCCGATCTCTCGGTCGACAACACCAAACTGCCGCCCGAGGAGCAGGCCCGCATCCGCAAGCTGATGTACAACCAGCGCGCCCGTCCGGTGCCGGCGTAGCTCCTACCGCGCCTTCGACAGCGGCGGCGCCACTTCCTCGAGCGGGCGGCATTCGGCCGCCACGCCGAGTTTTATCGTCACCAGCGCGGCGACGCTCATCAGCGCCGCGCCCAGGAAATAGCCCATCACGATCTCGCCGGGTTCGCCGCTCTCGATCAGGACACCGAACAGCCAGGGGCCGCCGACGCCGCCCAGCAGCGTGCCGAAGGCATAGAACAGCGCGATGGTGAGGGCGCGGATCTCGAGCGGGAAGCATTCGCCGACCGTGAGATAGGCGGCGCTGGCCGCCGCCGAGGCGAAGAAGAAGACGATGCTCCACATGATCGTCTGCGTCGTGGCGTCGAGGATGCCGGCATGGAACAGCCCGCCCGTGACGGCGAGCAGCATGCCGGACAAGGCGTAGGTCGCCACGATCATCGTCTTGCGGCCGAGCGTGTCGAACAGCGGACCGAGCAGCAGTGGGCCGAGGAAGTTGCCGACCGCGAAGGGCAGGATGTAGAGGCCGACCTTGTCGGCGGGCACGGCATAGAACCGCGTCAGCACCAGCGCGTAGGTGAAGAAGATGGCGTTGTAGATGAAGGCCTGCGACGCCATCAGCACCACGCCGAGCGTCGTGCGCCCGGGGTAGTCGCTCAACAGCGTGCGCGCCACCGAGAGGAGCGTCGTCTTGTGCCGGTCGCCGAGTGCCAGGCTCGCGGTGACCGGCGGCAAGGTCACGCGCTCGCTTGCCGTGATGCGTGCTTCGATCTCGGTCACGACCCGCTCCGCTTCCTTCGGCTGGCCATGGATCATCAGCCAGCGCGGACTCTCCTTTTCAGGCGACGAGCCGCTCGGGCCGAACATGGTCAACGTCGGCCTGCCCGCGCGGTCCGGCGGCGATGTCTTTCGCGCCGCGATCG
>JACPVT010000125.1 GCA_016191685.1 Rhodospirillales bacterium
AGGCATCGCATTCCATCGGCTGGATCGGCCTCGGCCGCATGGGCGAGGCCATGGCCGCCCGCCTGGTCAAGGCCGGCCACGGCGTCTCGGTGTGGAACCGAACCGCGTCGAAGGCCGATCCGCTGGCCCAGATCGGGGCCGAAGTCGTGACCGACAAGATGGCGATGGCCCACTGCGCCACCGTCTTCACCATGGTGTCGACCACCGACGATCTGAAGGACATATTGTTCGGCAAAGGTGGCGTGCTGGCGGGCAATGCGCGGCCCAAGCGCGTGGTCGACATGTCGTCGATTTCCGACACCGGCTCGGCCGAAATTCGCAAAGGCCTGACCGCGGCAGGTGTCGCCTATCTCAGCGCGCCGGTGTCGGGCAATGCCAAGGTCGCCAAGGCCGGCAAGCTGCTGGTCGTGGCTTCCGGCCCCCGGGCCGAATACGACGCGGTCGAGCCGCTGCTGTCCGCGCTCGGCCGCTCGGCAATGTATGTCGGCGAGGGCGAGCTCTCGCGCATCTGGAAGATCGCCCACAACACCATGTTCGGCGTCATCATCCAGTCGCTGTGCGAGATCACGTTGCTGGCCGAAAAGGCCGGCATTCCGCGCCATGTGTTCCTGGAATCGATCAACCAGAGCGTGCTGGGCTCGATGTACACCAGGTACAAGACGCCGGCCCTGGTGAACCTCGACTTCACGACGACCTTCACGCCCAAGCTGCTGCTGAAGGACATGGAGCTCGGCATGGGTGCGGCCAAATCCTTCGGCGTGATGATGCCGACCGCCTCGGTCACGCGCGATTCGGTGCTGGCGCTGTCGCATCAGTATCCCGGCGACGTCGACTTCTCCGTGCTGCTGCTCGAGCTGGCGCGCGCCGCCGGCATGAAGCTCGAGCCGGAGAACGTGAAGGTGAGCGACGGGCTCGTCTGACCATGGCGCTGTTGCTGAAATCCGGCATTGTCGTCACCCAGGACCCGAAGCTGGGTGTGCTGCCCCGCGGTGACGTGCTGATCGAGGACGGCCGTATCGCAGCCGTCGCGCCCTCTCTCGCCGCCGGCGCCGCGGAGACCGTCGATTGCACAGGGCATTTCGTACTGCCGGGGCTGATCAATGCCCACATGCACACATGGCAGACGGCGCTGCGCTCGGTCGCGGCCAACTGGACCTTGCTGGAATATTTCCGTCACGTGCATGCCGGCCTTGCGACCGTGTTCACGCCCGCTGACATCCATATCGCGACCTTGGCCGGAGCGCTCAACCAGATCGACCATGGCGTCACCACCCTGGTCGACTGGTGCCACAACAACCCGACGTCCGAGCACACCGACGCGGCCATCGCCGGCCTCAAGGAAAGCGGCATCCGCGCCGCCTTCTTCCACGGCTCGCCCAAGCCCGATCCCAAGCCGGGCGAGCCACATTTCTCGGAAGTTCCTCATCCGCGCCGGGAGATCGAGCGTCTGCTGAAAGGCTCACTGGCCGACCGCACCGGCCTGGTGACGCTCGGCATGGCGGTGCTTGGGCCGCACTACTCGACCCTCGAAGTCAGCGCGCACGACTTCGCGCTGGCGCGCGAGATGCACGTTGTTGCGTCCATGCACCAGGGCGGCGGCGAGGCAAAGACGCCGGGCGGTTGGGAAACATTGATGGAGCGCGGGTTGGTCGGGCCGCATATCAACATCGTCCACGGCAACAATCTCAGCGATGCCCAGCTGAGCGCGTTCGTCGATCTCGGCGTCAGCTTCTCGATCACGCCCGAGAACGAGATGGCGCAGGGCCACGGCCATCCCATCACCGGCCGCCTGCGTGCGCTGGGCTCGGCTCCCTCGGTCGGCGTCGACCTCGAATCGGCGATCAGCGGCGATATGTTCACCGTGGCCCGCATGGCGCTCGCCGCGCAGCGCGCGCTCGACAATGCAGCGGAACGAACCAGGAGCGGCGGCATTCCCGCGACCTCGACCGTGCCGGCGGCCGAGGCGCTGGACTGGATCACCGCCAGAGGCGCGTCCATGCTGGGCATGAGCGAGCGCATCGGCAGCCTCGCTCCAGGCAAGCAGGCCGACGTCGCCGTCATGTCGCTGGGGCCGCTCGCCATGTGGCCGGTGCACGATCCCGTGGCCACCGTGGTCATGCAGGGCTCGGGCGCACGCGTACGCGACGTGCTGGTGGCCGGCCGGTTCGCCAAGCGTGACGGCAGGCTCGCCTATGCCGACGTCGCCGCCGTTCGCGCGAGACTCGCGGCCTCGGGGGAGCGCATTCTGGAACGCCTCGACGTGCCCAGCATCAGTCGGCAGACTGCCGCCCAATAAGGAAACAGGAGGAGACCATGCTGCTTCGTTCCATGTTGATTGCGGCCGCCGCGCTGGTCGCTACGGGCGCGCACGCTCAAACCTATCCCGACAAGGCGATCCACATCATCGTGCCCTTCACCGCAGGCAGCGCCACCGACGTGGTGGCCCGCACCCTGGCGCAGCAGATGTCCAAGAACATCGGCCACCCGGTCGTGGTCGAGAACAAGACCGGCGCCGGCGGCACCATCGGTGCCGCCCAGGTCGCCAAGTCGGCGCCTGACGGCTACACGCTGCTGGCCAACTCCTCGGCCCATACCGTCAATCCGTCGATCTATCCCAAGCTCAGCTACGACACGGCGAAGGATTTCATTGCCGTGAGTCTGCTCGCCCAGCAGCCCAACATCATGGTGGCGTCGCCGTCGCGAGGCTGGACGACCGCCGCCGACTATGTGAAGGCCGCAAGGGCCAATCCGGGCAAACTCACCTATGCCTCGGCCGGCGTCGGCAGCGGCACCCACATGAACGCCGAGAAGTTCAAGTTTTCGGCCGGCATCGACACCGTGCACGTGCCCTATCGCGGTACGCCGGAGGCTCTTTCCGACACGATGAACGGGCGCACCGACATCTTCTTCGCGCCCGTGATCGCCGCCCTGCCGATGGTGCGCGATGGCCGGGCCGTGGCCCTCGCCTCCGGCAGCGAGAAGCGCTCCTCGGTCCTGCCCGATGTGCCGACCACCGAGGAACAGGGTTTCAAGGGCAGCGCCTACGATTTCTGGAGCGGCCTGTTTGCCCCTGCCGGCACGCCGCCGGCTGTCATCGCACGCCTCAATGCCGAGGTCAGGAAAGCGCTCGAGGCGCCCGAGGTCAAGGAGCGGCTGGGTGCGCTTGGCACCGACGTCGCGCCGACGACATCGGCCGACTTCGACAAGAAGGTCGCGCGCGAACTTGCCGAGAATGCGGAACTGATCAAGAAGGCCGGCATCAAGATTCAGTAGGAGAAGTAATGTCCGAAGTGTTGCTGCAAACCACCGTCGTCGGAAGCTATCCGCAACCCGACTGGCTGGTTAACCGCGAGATGCTCAGCAAGGTCGTGCCGCGCACGCGCCTGAAGGAGATCTGGCGGGTGTCCGAGGCCTACCTGCAGCAGGCCCAGGACGATGCCACGCTGCTCGCCATCCGCGACATGGAACGGGCCGGCATCGACATCATCACCGACGGCGAGATGCGGCGCGAAAGCTACTCCAACCATTTCGCCACAGCGCTCGAAGGAATCGACCAGGAAAACCCCGGCCATGTGATGACGCGATCGGGCCAGAAGACGCCGGTGCCGCGCGTCGTCGGCAAGCTCCGGCGCACGCGGCCGGTCGAGGTGCGGGACATGCAGTTCCTGCGCGCCAACACCGACCGGCCGGCCAAGATCACCCTGCCCGGCCCCTTCACCATGGGCCAGCAGGTCAAGGACGAGTTCTACAAGGATGCCGAGGCGATGTGCATGGACTATGCCGCGGCGGTGAACGAGGAAGCGCACGACCTGGTCAAGGCCGGTGCCGACGTGATCCAGCTCGACGAGCCCTGGCTGCGCAACAATCCGGAGGAGGCCAGCCGCTACGCCGTGAAGGTGATCAACCGGGCACTAAAGGGCATCACCGTGCCCACGGTCGTTCATCTCTGCTTCGGCTACGCCGCTGTGGTGCCCGGTCTCAACAAACCCACCGGCTACACGTTCCTGCCGCAACTCGCCGACACCATCGCCCAGCAGATCTCGATCGAATCGGCGCAACCCAAGATCGACCTCGGCGTGCTGAAGGACCTCGCGCCCAAGAAGGTGATGCTGGGCGTCATCGACCTCAATGATCCTGAGATCGAAACGCCGGAGAAGATCGCCGAACGCATCCGCGCCGGGCTGAAGTACATGTCACCCGACAAGCTGCTGCCGGCCCCCGATTGCGGCATGAAGTACCTGCCACGCGAAACGGCGTTCGGGAAACTGAAGTCGCTGGCCGCGGGCGCCGCGATCGTGCGGAAGGAACTCAGCTAGCGCGCGACGACGCTGCCCTTGGGAGACACCGTCACGGATTTATCGACATTGCCCTGCCGGGCCCGGCCCTGCCATTCGCCGGGCATCAGTCCGGGGCGCAGATCGTGGACGTTCTTGTAGCCCAGGGTTTGCAGGCGAACCTTCGTATCCGCGGCCCCGAGCGTGGCGCCCGGATTGGGTTTCGTCTGCGCTGACGCCGAACCTGCGAGGGCGATCAAGGCAAGTGCCGGGAGGAAGCGTTTCATGACGCCAGCTTGCCTTTGAGCACCGTGCCGGCGTAGGCGCCGGTCGCCTCACCGTTGTCGAAGGCCACGCCGCCGTTCACCAGCGTGGCCTTGATGCCTTCGGCCTTCTGCACCAGGCGGCGGGCGCCGCCGGGCAGGTCTCTTTCTACCGTCGGCAGGGAGGGCCGGATGCCTTTTTCCTCGAACAGCACGAGGTCGGCACGATAGCCCTCACGCACCAGGCCGCGGTCATCGAGCTCCCAGGCTTTGGCATTGTCGTGGGTGATCTTCTTCACCGCCGCCTCGAGCGTGAAGGCGCCGCGCTTGC
>JACPVT010000132.1 GCA_016191685.1 Rhodospirillales bacterium
AAGCAAATTTCGTCTGTTCGCCGCCGGCCGCTGGCCGCTCGGCATCCTGGGCTCTAGGCTGGTCCTCTTCTGAGGGAACCGCACATGACGTCCCACGGCATGCCCAAGCGCTCGATCGGTCGGCTGCAGCGGCCGTTCGGCGATCTCCACTACGAAGTCTCGGGCAGCGGGCCGGCCCTGCTGTTCGCACACGGCCTCGGTGGCAATCATCTCAGCTGGTGGCAGCAGCTCGCGCACTTCGCGCCGCGCTACACTTGTGTCGCTTTCGCCCATCGCGGCTTCGCGCCGTCCACAGCCATTGCCGGCGGCCCCGATCCCGCCGACTACGCCGGCGACCTTGCCGCCCTGATCGATCATCTGAAATTTTCAGACGTGCGCCTCGTCGGCCAATCGATGGGAGGCTGGACGATGCTTGAATATGCTATTGCCCAGCCGGCGCGCGTGAAAGCACTGGTACTGAGCTCGACTTCCGGCACCCTCGACCGCCGCGGCTGCGACCCCTCGGGCGGCAAGCAGTACGATGCATGGGAGAAGGATGCCGACGCCAAGGTCAAGGATGGCAGCGCCAGGGGCATCCACCCGGCGATGGGCGTCCGGGCGGCGGAACGCTCGCCGGCACTGCACCTTCTTTATCGCAGCATCGACGACATGGCCGGTCCGCTCGACAAGGAGAAGTTGCGCGCTGGCCTCCGCCGCACGGCACGCCGCAGTACGGCGGAGCTCAAGAGCTTCGATGTACCCACGCTTCTGATTGCCGGCGGCCAGGACGTGGTCTTCCCGCCCTTTCTGGCAAGCGCCATCGCGACAACCCTGCCCTGCGGCGAAGCCGCCCTAATGACCGATGCCGGCCACTCGCCATATTTCGAAGAGGCCGCTACGTTTAACGAGCTGGTCGAGGCGTTTCTCGCCCGCCAGCGCTAGGAGGAAACGTTGTCCCAGGACAACCCGCGAATAGCCATTCTCGGCTTCGCCATCGAGTGCAACCGGTTTTCGCCCGTCACCACGGCCGCAGACTTCGAGCAGGACGTCGATATCCGCGGCAATCGCATCGTGAGCGAAGCGCGTTCCGGCGCGTCGATCACCATGCCCGATCTGCCCGGCTTCTTCACCGAGATGGACCGCACCGGCGACTGGACACCGGTACCGCTGCGCGTGTCGCTCGCCCAGCCGGGCGGACCGGTCGAGGAAGGTTTCTTCCGCAATTTCCTGCGCGAGATCGAGGCCGGCCTGAAGGCTGCACTGCCGCTCGATGCGGTGTTCATCTCGAGCCATGGCGCGGCGCTGGCCCAGGGCACCGACGATCCCGACGGCGACCTGTTCGAGATCGTGCGCCGCGTCGCCGGGCCCGACGTCCCCATAGTCGTCGTGTTCGATCTGCACGCCAACGTCTCGCGCAAAATGATCGACAATATCTCGGTGTTCGTGGGCTATCTCGAGAACCCGCACACGGACATTTACGAACGGGGTGTCGAAGCCGCCAAGCACATGCGTGAGTGCCTCGCCGGCGCCAGGACGGCGATCGAAATGGTCAAGGTACCGATCGTGGCACCGCAGATCTCGCTGCTGACCGCCAAGGGCCCCTATGCCGACCTTATCAAGTACGGACAGACCAAAGTGGGCGGCGACATACTGAACGTGTCCGTGATGGCCGGTTTCGCCTACAGCGACAGCCCGAAGAACGGCCTCACCGCGGTTGTCACCGCGCGTAACGGCAATCGCCGGGCGGCCGCCGGCCTCTCGCTCGACATCGCCAAGCGCGCCTGGGGCATGAAGGAACGCTTCAAGCGCGCAATGATGTCGCTCGGCGATGCGGTCCAGCTCGCGGCCTCGGTCGGCCGTGACCGCCGCCGCAAGCCGATCATCCTGGCCGATGTCGCCGACAATCCCGGCGGTGGTGGACGCGGCAACACGACCTACCTGCTGCGCGCGCTGAAGAGCGCCGGCGCGCAGAATGTCATCTTCGGAGTGTTCAATGACGCCGCGCTTGCGGCAAAGGCGCACCAGCTCGGCGAAGGCGCGATCTTCACCGCATCGTTCAACACCGAGGAACATCAGGAGTTCTCCCTGCCGTTCGACTGCCAGGCCAAGGTCGCAAAACTGTCGGATGGCCGCTATGTCGGTCGACGCGGTGTACTCAAGAACGTCTCGTCGGACATGGGACCCTCGGCATTGCTCGATCTCGGTGGCATCCAGGTCGTCGTCATCAGTCATCGCTGCCAGTGCATGGACCCGCGCCAGTTCGAGATGTTCGGCCTCGACATCGCCCAAGCGCGAGTCGTCGTCGTCAAGAGCCGCGGCCATTTCCGCGGCGGTTTCGACGAATTCTTCAAACCCGACCAGATCTTCGAAGTCGACTGTCCGGGCCTGACGTCGCCGGTGCTGGCAAACTTCACCTGGACCAAGCTGCCGCGGCCGGTCTATCCGCTCGACGAGGAGACAGCCTGGACGCCGCCGTCCTCGGCTTGAAGGCGATCAGCGATCCGGCAGCGGGATGAATTCCGGATCGCCCGGCACCTTGGCAAAGCGGCCCTCGCGCCAGTCGGCCTTGGCCTGCTCTATCCGCTCTTTCGTCGAGGCCACGAAGTTCCACCAGATATGACGCGGCCCATCCATGGCCGCGCCGCCGAGCAACATCAGCTTGGCGCCGTCGGCGCCTGCCATGAGATCGACCGTTGGGCCGGCGGCCAGCACCGCGAGATCACCGACGACCAAGGTTCGATCGCCGATGACGGCTGATCCATCGGCCACATAAACCGCACGCTCGGCATGCTCGGGCGACACGGCGATGCCGGCGCCTGCCGCCAGTTCCGCCCCGACGTAGAAGATCGGCGAGAAATGCGTCGTGGGCGCCGTCTTGCCGGCGTAGGTGCCGACGATCAGGCGGAGCGCCGCACCACCTTGGCGCCAGGCCGGCAGTCGCGTCGCCGCGACATGCTCGAAGGCTGGCGCCGTCTCCTCGTGCATCTTGGGCAAGGCCACCCAGGTCTGGACGCCATGCATGCGGAAGCCCGTCCGGCGCATTTCCGGCTCGGTACGTTCGCTGTGGGCGATACCGCTGCCGGCGGTCATCCAATTGACGTCGCCCGGCCGGATCGCCTGGGCATAGCCCAGGCTGTCGCGGTGGAAGATGCCGCCTTCAAACAGGTAGGTGACGGTGGCGAGGCCAATATGCGGATGCGGCCGCACTTACATGCCGCCGCCCGGCGGCACGTCCATAGGGCCGAAGTGATCGAGGAAGATGAACGGCCCGACCATGCGGCGCTTCACGCTCGGCAGCACGCGACGTACGGCAAATCCGCCGCCCAGATCGTGCGCCCGGCCCTGGATCAGAAGGTCGATCGGATCGGACATCTTGCTCTCCTCTATTGTTTGTGCTGCAAACAATTCGTCATGACCGTGCGCTCACACGACCTCTCACCGTTCTTCTCCCCTCGCAGCGTTGCTGTCATAGGTGCAGGCGAACGTGCCACGTCGTCCGGTGGCGCCATCATGCAGATGTTGCGCCAGGCCGGATATGGCGGTCGCGTGGTGCCGGTCAATCCCAAGGGAGGTGCGATCTTCGGTTACGACGCGGTGACCTCGATCGGCGCCATTGATCCGCCGGTCGATCTCGCCGTGATTGTCATCCGTCCCGATGCCATTCTCGAGGCGGTGCGCGAGGCGGCTGACCGCGGCATTCGCAATCTGCTCGTCCTGCCGGGTGGCTTTGCCGAGGCCGGACCGGTCGGCGTCGCGCGCAACCAGGCACTGATGAAGCTCGCGGCCGATCGCGGCCTTACCATCGCCGGACCGAACTGCGCCGGCATCATTCATCTCGACCCGGCTTGGCGCTTCGCCGCGACGTTCCTGCGCGACCTGCCGCCCGGCGCTGCGCCTGGTGAGCGCAACGGTCTTGCCTTCATCTCCCAGTCCGGGGCGCTCGCCGAGGAGTTCATTGACAAGGCCAATGCCCGCGACCTGCCACTGACGTCGGTGGTCTCGGTCGGAAACGCCATTCACCTCGGCGTCGAAGACTACCTCGCGTGGCTGGGTGATCGACCGGAAATCGGCGCCGCCCTGCTCTATGTCGAATCGATCGAGGATCACGAGCGCTTCCGCCGTGCCGCCCGTGCCGTGGCGGCCACCAAGCCCGTGATCGCCCTGTTCGGCGGCCACACCGAGATCGGCGGGCGAGCCGCCTCGGCGCACACCGGAGCCGTCGCCAACGACGATGCCGCCATCGACGCCTTCTGCGCCTCCTGTGGCATCATCAGGGTGAAAAGCCTGCGCCGGCTGCTGCTGGCCGCCAAGGCGTTCGGCCGCTTCCCCCAAGGGTTGGGCAAGCGGGCACTGATCCTGTCCAACTCGGGTGGCCCCGGTGTGCTCTGTGCCGACCGGGCCTCGCTGGAGGGGCTGGACCTCGGCACCCTGCCGACCGCCATGGCCGACGTCCTACGCCAGCAACTGCCGCCGGAGGCCTCGGTCGCCAACCCGATAGACCTGCTCGCCGATGCCCGGGAGGACCGTTTCGGGCTCGCCTTCGAGGCGGCGATGGACCATGCCGCCCAAGCCTACGACATGGTCATGATGATCCATGTCGTGCCGTTCATGGTCGACGCCGCCCCGGTGATTGACCGGCTGGCCGGACTTGCTGCCGTCGCGCGGCTACCCCTGCTGCACAGCATGATGGGCACTTTGCCGGGCAAGGCCGACTGGTTCGCCACAATGGAGCGTGCCGGCGTTCCCATGTTCAACGACGTGGAGGAGATGGCGGAGGCGGCCGGCCTGCTGGCGAGCTATCCCGCACTGCGGGAGTCTCTCAAGGCTACATCGCCGCCCCCTGTGACGTTTCGGGATCGGCGTCACCGGTAGAAGCAAAAAATCCTTCCACAACAACCAGTTATCCACATTGCACGAGTGTTGCATTTTTGCAACTTTTTGTTGGACTTGTGGATAGTCCGTAGCCAGTATCGCCCGACGCGGGGCGTCGCGGGGGGCATCGACCGGGGGAGGTCGGTGAATTCGTTGATTGGCCTCCACGATAGTTTGTTTGAGTTCAATGGATCGGGAGAGGCTGATGGCGTCCATGACAACGCGCGATGTGCGCGGCCAACGTTGGCGAACCGTCCGCGTCCTGGTGGCCGCTTCTTTTGCCGTTTCGACACTTCAGCTTTTCTGCACTGCCGGGGCGATGGCCCAGGTCAAGGCACCCAGCAAGACCCAGCTTCGCGCGCCAGCCAAGGCCGCCCCCAACAGCGACATCCAGCCTTTTGCGATCGGCAGCGACGGTTTCGTCGTGGAACAGCTCGTCAGCCTCAAAGTCGACCCGGCCGATGCCCGTGCAGCGTCGGAGGCTGTCAGCAAGGCGTTGACCCAGTTGAATAGCAAGGAAGCCAGTTCCGGACGTGCCATCCTGGAGTCCCAGGGCGCCAACAAGCCCAAGCGCCTGGTCGCGCTGCAGCTCTATTCCACCAGCGCCTTGGCTGTTGAACTGGAGCGGTCCGCCGACGGGACCTTCGGCTTCAAGCTGGCCCCCGGGGCCACCGAGAATGACGATCAGCGCGTATCCACCGTTCCCAGTACGACATCTGCCACCGGCCCCGGCGCCCGGTCGCTCGTTGCAGGTTCGGTGACTGTCGTAAAGGCCAACAGTGCAACGCTGGCAACCAGCCTGGTGCCCGCCGGCGCCAGTTCTGCAACCCTCAAGGAGCTGACCCAGGCATTGGCGGGCTTCGCGCCGGCCGCCGCCAAGGTCGAGGTCCTTCAGGGCCGTACCGTCGACGGGACGCCGCGCGTACTCCTCGCAAGCGTTGGCGACGGGCAGAACAAGCATTCCTTCTGGTGGTTTGCTCCCCCCAACCAACCCGAAGGCTGGTTCGACGAGCAGGGACGGCGCCTGGGTGGGACCGCGCTCACCGAGCCTCGGCCAACGGCCCGCATTTCCTCGCCATTCGGCATCCGCCGCTACTACGGCCGCAAGAGCGGTGGCGGCTTCCACAATGGGATCGACTTCGAGGGCAAGACCGGTGAGCCGATTTTCGCGGCGGCCGACGGTGTCATCAACCACCAGGGCTGGTATTTCAACTACGGCCGTACCGTGAAGATCAGCCACGCCGACAATTTCGAGTCTTTGTATGCCCACATGTCGCGCTTTGCCGACGGCATGGGCCCGGGCACGCGTATCCGCAAAGGCGACCTGATCGGTTATGTCGGGTCAACCGGGCGGTCGACCGGCTCGCACCTGCACTTCTCCGTGATCGTGAACGGCCAGTTCGTCGATCCGGCGCCCTATATTTCAGAGAAGGGCGGCAACAGTACTTTGGTTGGCGAAGCGCTCGTCGCCTACCGCCAGTGGCAGCAGGACGTGCGACAGGCCGGCAGCCGAGGCCGGCCGCAGTCCGACGAAGAGCGGTACCCCGGTCTGCAGGGCGCGGAGCCGTGGTCGCGCAACCCGTTCTCGTCCAAGGGCTCGGATCGACTCTGATCGGTCGTAGCGTCAGGGCGCTGCTGGCAACCCGCGTCGCAGCGTTGCGTCCGTGCGGTTGATCGCCTAGGAATTGCGCCATTGTCCGTGAACGGCCACCGCAGTCGGCCGGGCGGGCGTCCGAGGCAACCACAAGGGAAAAACCAGATGTTGAACAAATTTTGGACGGCCGGCATTGCCGCCGCCACGCTGGCCGGTGTCGCCACGACGGCGTATGCCGGCAAGGAACTCGACGCCATCAAGGCGCGCGGCCAGCTCATCTGTGGCGTCAGCACCGGCGTCGCAGGATTCGCGGCTGCCGATAGCCAGGGCAAGTGGACCGGCCTCGATGTCGATGTCTGCCGTGCCGTCGCGGCCGCCATCTTCGGCGACGCCGACAAGGTAAAGTTCGTCCCGACCACGGCGCAGCAGCGCTTCACCGCCCTGCAGTCGGGCGAGGTCGACCTTCTGGTACGCACCACGACCTACACGCTGACCCGCGATACCGCGCTCGGCTTCGATTTCACCGGCGTCAACTACTACGACGGCCAGGGCTTCATGGTGAACAAGAAGCTCGGCGTGAAAAGCGCCAAGGAGCTGAACGGTGCCACGGTTTGCGTGCAGCCCGGCACGACGACCGAACTCAATCTCGCCGACTACTTCCGTGCCAACAAGATGACCTTCAAGCCGGTGGTCATCGAGAAGGTCGAAGAAGTTCGCGCGGCGTTCTTCGCCGGCCGCTGCGACGTGTTCACGACCGATGCCTCGGGTCTCTATGCGACCCGCGCCGCCAACGCGCCCAAGCCGGAAGACTACATCATCCTGCCGGAGATCATCTCCAAGGAGCCGCTGGGACCAGTGGTCCGCCATGGCGACAACCAGTTCGCCGACATCGTGCGCTGGTCGTTGTACGCCATGATCGAAGCCGAGGAGTACGGCATCACCTCCAAGAACGTCGACGAGATGATGAAAAGCGACAACCCGACGATCAAGCGCATCCTCGGCGTCACCCCGGGCATGGGCAAGGCGCTCGGCCTTGACGAGAAGTGGGTCTACAACATCATCAAGCAGGTCGGTAACTACGGCGAGAGCTTCGACAAGCATGTCGGACCGAATTCGCTGCTCAAGATCGA
>JACPVT010000133.1 GCA_016191685.1 Rhodospirillales bacterium
GATCACCATAAAGGTGCCCTACGGCTCGCTGCTCAACCCGCGGCCGCCGGCGCCGGTGCGGGCGCGCATGATCCCGGCCTATCGCGTGTTCAACGCGGTGATGAAGGCGATGGCGCAGGCGCTGCCCGACAAGGTGATCGCCACCGGCTTCGACTGCACCACGGCGTTTTGCCTGAGCCACCTCGGCGAGAAAGGTTATAGCGTCTATCTCGAAATCTTCGGCGGCGGCTACGGCGCATCGAGGGGCGCCGACGGCTGTGACGCCGTCGACTCGCCGCTCAGCAACTGCTCCAACGCCCCGGTCGAGTCGCTCGACATCGACTACGATTTCTTCCGCATCGTCGGCTACGAGCTGGCCCCCGACTCCTTTGGCCAGGGCGCCCGCCGCGGCGGTGCGGGCTTCACCCGGCGCTGCGAGATCCTGCGCGACGACGTGCAGCTCGCCATCTACTCCGACCGCTTCCGTCTCGCCCCCGAAGGACTCCTGGGCGGCGAGCCCGGCCAGCGCGGATACTGCCGCGTCCATCGCGCCAACGGCACCGTAGAAGAGCTCAAGAGCAAGGCCGCGATCGACCTCGCCAAGGGCGACATCGTGGAAATGTTCGTGGGCGGCGGCGCCGGCTTCGGACGCGTCGAGGAGCGGCCCGATTCGATGATCGACCGCGATCTGGCCGACGGGATGCTCACCCGCGATCCGCGATCGGCGCGGAAACTCGCGGCGGAATAAAGATCCCTCGCTACGCTCGGGATGACACCATTGTTGTCATCCCGAGCGTAGCGAGGGATCTTTCCTCGTATCGATCAGTACGTCTTGTAGCCCAGGAACTTGCCGGACATGGCGATCTTCACACGGTCGCCTTTCTGGTCGGGCTGGCGCTCCATGGTCATGTCGAAGTCGATGGCGCTCATGATGCCGTCGCCGAATTCTTCCTGGATCAGCTCCTTCCAGGTCGTGCCGTAGACCTGCACCAGCTCGTAGAAGCGGTAGATCAGAGGATCGGTCGGCGGCACCTGGGGCAGCGAGCCGCGGTACGGGACCTCCTGCAGCAGCAGGACCTCCTCCTTGCCGAGGCCGAACAGCTTGCCGGCCTTGGTCGCCTGCTCCTTGGTCATCTTCATCTGGCCCATGCAGGCCGCGGTGACGATGATCTTCGAGGCGCCGCCGATCTTCCTGGCGATCTGGTCCCAGCTCAGGTCCTTCATGCGCTTGGCGCTCAGGATCTTCTCGGTCACTTCAGCCCGTTTCATTGTCTTCTCCCGGTTGTCAGCTTGAATGTCTCAACTTGAATGTCTTAAAGGCACCACTTCGGCCGGCGGATTGACCGCAGCCAGCCCCGGCTTCACCAGCTTCAGCCGCCGGGGATCGTAGCCCGCCTCGGCGATCTCCTGGTCGAAGGCCCTGGAGCGGTTGACCAGGAACTCCACCAGATGGTTGCGGATGGCGTAGTACTGCGGATGCTTGTGCAGGTCGTTCCGGTGCCGCTCATTGCGCGGCATGGTGTTGACCACGATCTCGGCGATCTTGGCCCCCGGCCCGTTGGTCATCAGTACGATCTTGTCGGCGAGCAAAATCGCCTCGTCGACGTCGTGGGTGATCATGAACACGGTCTGGTTGGTGTCGGCGCAGATGCGCAGCACCTCGTCCTGCAGCATGCCGCGGGTCAGCGCGTCGAGGGCGCTGAACGGCTCGTCCATCAACAGCATCTTGGGCTGGATGGAAAGCGCGCGGGCGATGCCCACCCGCTGCTTCATGCCGCCCGAAAGCTGGGCCGGGCGCTTGTTCTCCGCCCCCTTCAGGCCGACGAGATCGATGAACCGGCGGGCATGGTCCTGCACCTTGGCGCGATCCCAGGAGGGCCAGCGCGAGGAGACGGCGAAGGAGATGTTGCCCATCACCGTCAGCCACGGCAGCAGCGCATGGCCCTGGAAGATCACGGCACGATCGAGGCTCGGCCCATCGATCTCGCGGTTGTCGACGATGACGGCGCCTTCGCTGGGGCTGTCGAGGCCGGCCAGCACGTTCAGGATCGTGGTCTTGCCGCAGCCGGAATGGCCGATCAGGCAGCAGAACTCGCCTTTGTCGACGCCGAACCAGATGTCCTCGAACACGGCCGGCTGGCTCGCATCGCCGAAGCGGCGCGCCAGGCCCTCGACGCTGATCAGGGGACGATGTTCCATGTCGCCTACTCCGGATAGGTGACGAGCTTGGCGAGGTAGGCCAGGCCCTGGTCGAGAGCCAAGCCGACCAGGCCGATCAGCAGGATCGCGGTCACGATGTTGGCGATCGAGAGGTTGTTCCACTCGTTCCACACGAAGTAGCCGATGCCGGTGCCGCCCACGAGCATCTCGGCCGCCACGATCACCAGCCAGGCGATGCCGACGGAGATGCGCATGCCGGTCATGATGGTGGGGGCCGCCGCCGGCAGGATCACCTTGAAGGCGGTGCGGAACGGGCCGACTTCTAGGGTGCGCGCCACGTTCAGCCATTCCTTGCGCACGCTTCCCACGCCGAAGGCGGTGTTGATCAGCATCGGCCACACCGAGCAGATGAAGATCACGAAGATCGAGGAGATGGCGCTGTCCTTGATGGTGTAGAGCGCCAGGGGCATCCAGGCGAGCGGCGACACCGGCTTCAGGATCTGGATGAAGGGATCGAGCGCGCGATAGACCAGCGGCGACATGCCGATCAGGAAGCCCAGCGGCACCGCGACCAGGGCCGCCAGGCCGAAGCCCAGCAGCACGCGACCCAGCGAATAGGCGAGCTGGATGCCGATGCCCTTGTCGTTGCTGCCGCGGATGTAGAAGGGATCGAGCAGGTGATGCCAGATCGTGGCGCCGATGTCGGCCGGCGTCGGCATCGCCGACTTGGAGCCGGTGGCGGCCGCGGCACCCACCAGCTTGGCGTATTCCGGATCCATCGCCGGGCCGGTGCCCGCCGTGGGCATGGTGGCGATCTGCCAGATGCCGACGATGGCCACGAAGATCAGCAGCGACAGCAGCCCCGCCCGCAAGCCGAGTGAAGCTTTCATGTCTTTAGGCCCGGTATTGCCCATCCTTCGAGACGCCGCGCGATGCGCGGCTCATCAGGATGAGGACGTGATGAAGTCACCGACAAGAGCGTCAGCTCCGCTTGATGGCGAAGCTGTTGATGTAGTCGGCGGGCTTGGCGGGATTGAATGGCTTGCCCATCACCACGATGGTCTTCTTCGCCGGATCGGGCGGGGTGAGGCCCATCTCCTTCATCATCCTGGCGGTGTCGGTGGCGAGATAGACGTCGGAGGCGACCTTGGCGTAGTCGACATCGGTCTTGAGATGCCCCCAGCGCTTCATCTGCGTCAGGATCCAGATCGCGAACTGGTTCCACGGGAACGGATCGAAGTCGATGCGGTTGGGATCCTTCTTCACGCCGCCCAGGCCGTCGGCGTAGGTGCCGGTCAGGATCTGCTCCAGCACCGTCTCGGGCTGGTTGAGGTAGTTCTGCGGCGCGATCGCCTTGGCGATCTCCTTGCGGTTTTCCGCCTTGTGGGCGAAGGCGGTCGCCTCGATGATCGACTTCAGCAGCGCGCGATAGCTGTTGGGATTCTGGGTGGCGAACTCCTTGCTGACGGTGAAGGCGCAGCAGGGATGGCCGTCCCACAGTTCCTTGGTCAAAAGGTGGATGAAGCCGATGCCGTCGTAGACCGCGCGCTGGTTGAACGGATCGGGGCCGAGATAGCCGTCGATGTTGTCGGCGCGCAGGTTGGCCACCATCTCCGGCGGCGGCACCGAACGGATCGAGATGTCCTTGTCGGGATCGAGGCCGTGCTCGGCCACGTAGTAGCGCAACAGGTAGTTGTGCATCGAGTAGTCGAACGGCACGGCGAACTTGAAACCCTTCCAGTCCTTCGGGTTGCGCTTGTCCTTGTGCTTGTTGGCCAAGGTGATCGCCTGGCCGTTGATGTTCTCGATCGCCGGCATGGTCCACGGCACCGGGTTCGAGCCGACGCCCAGCGAGATGGCGAGCGGCATCGGCGAGAGCATGTGCGCGGCGTCGTATTCCTTGGCCAGCGACTTGTCGCGGATCACCGCCCAGCCGGCCATCTTCACCACTTCGACGTTGAGGCCGTGCTTGGAATAGAAGCCCATGGGATGGGCCATGATGATGGGCGTGGCGCAGGTGATCGGGATGAAGCCGACCTTGAGGTCCTTCTTCTCGAGCGCACCGCCCTGGGCAAAGGCCTCGCGGGCGGCGCCGAGCGGGAAGACCGAGGAGATCGCCGCCAGCGCCGTCGAGGCGCCGACCGTCTTCAGGAACAGCCGGCGCTGGGCGTCGACCGGGAAGACCGCCTGCAGGACGGCGGCGTCCACGACCCGGTTCCATCGCGTCTCCTCGCCGTCGGGTACGGCCTCGGCCGTCAGCCGGGCATGGTCGGCGGCCAGGTGATTGCCGCCGCAGCCGCAGCGGCGCCCGAGGAGGGCCTTGGCATCGAACGGGTCCTTGAATATCGACATGTATCCTCCCCGCGCTTCAGCGCTTGGGGCTGAAGTTGCAAGTCCCATGCCAAAGACGTCGGATATGCGAAAACTGCAGGCAATCCGCAGGTCGAGCCCGTAGTTGCCCAGAAAGAGGGCAAATTCGACCGATTCGTTATGCGAAATTCTGCGACTCGAATCTTAGCGCTGGGGATTAAATTTATGGAATCGCTGACTCTTTCCCCGATTTCCGCTTCATTTCTTATTGCGCCCGGACTCACCCTTATGGCAGGCTACCGCTTGTGGGTTGTTGGGTGCCCACCACGATATATCGGCCACCCGCCTCAAGATTGGTTCTCCAAGAACCGCATGGCGGAAATGGTTGGGGAGTGGGTCGATGGCGTTATCGCGACACGAGCGGACCAGGCGAAAAGTCGATTTGAACCCGCTGGAGATGATCGAAAGAGTCATCTCCGACAACGATTGGCCCTTCGACCGAACGTCGGACCGGGAAATCGCCGTCGAAGTCGCCGGCCGCTGGTGCGACTACCGCATGTTCTTCAGCTGGCGCGACGACGTCGAGGCACTGCACTTCACCTGCGCCTACGACGTCCGCATCCCGGCCGAACGCCACAATGAAATCCACGTCCTGCTGGCGCTGATCAACGAGAAGATGTGGTTGGGTCACTTCGATCTGTGGACCGAGGAAGGCCTGCCGATGTTCCGCCATGCCATCCCGCTGCGCGGCACCTCCGGCCTCATGCCCGACCAGTTGAACGACCTCGTCGAGGTGGCGATCACCGAAAGCGAGCGCTTCTATCCTGCCTTTCAATACGTCGTATGGGCCGGCAAGACGCCCGCCGACGCGCTCACCGCCTCGATCCTCGAGACGGTCGGCGAAGCCTGATCCAAAAAGGGACCGTCCGACGCCCCCTCTCGCTGAAGACTAAAAAACGTCACTGTTCGGATCGTCCCCGCGGCGCCGGCCCCCCAGGCCGGCGCCGCACCCATTCTGGGCTATAACCGTCGCACCGCATGACACCCCTTCTGATCCCCTATCCCGAAATCGACCCGGTGCTGATCCAGCTCGGGCCCTTCGCCATCCGCTGGTATGCGCTGGCCTACATCGCTGGTCTGGTCATCGGCTGGCAGGTGATGCGGCGCGTCTGCGCCCAGCCGCCCCGCATCCTGTCGCCGCTCAAGATCGACGACTTCCTGCTGTGGGCGGCGCTGGGCGTCATCCTGGGCGGCCGCATCGGCTACGTGCTGTTCTACAAGCCGGGCTTCTATCTCGAGAACCCGCTGGCGGTGCTGACGCTGTGGGAAGGCGGCATGTCGTTCCACGGCGGCCTGCTGGGCGTGATCACGGCCATCCTGCTGTTCGCGCTTCGCAACAAGACCGACCCCTTCATGCTGTCCGATCTGGTGGCCATCGTGGCGCCGATCGGCCTGTTCTTCGGCCGCCTCGCGAACTTCATCAACGGCGAACTGTGGGGCCGCGTGAGCGACGTCCAGTGGGCCATGATCTTCCCGCGCGGCGGGCCGCTGCCACGCCATCCCAGCCAGATCTACCAGGCGTTCTTCGAGGGCGTGCTGCTGTTTCTGGCCGTCGCTGCCGTATGGAAGTTCACCGACGGCCGGCGCCGCCCCGGGCTGCTGACCGGCGTCTTCTGTTTCGGCTACGGCGCCGCGCGCATCGCCGGTGAATTCTTCCGCGAGCCCGACGCCCATCTCGGCTACCTGTGGGGGCCGCTCACCATGGGCATGTTGCTGTCGGTCCCGATGCTGGCCTTCGGCGGCTGGCTGATCGCGCGGGCATATCGGCGACCTCGGCTGCCGTGACCAGCGAACTCGGCCGCCTGATTGCGCGCCGCATTGCGCTCACCGGGCCGATCTCGATTGCCGACTTCATGAGCGAGGCGCTGGGCCATCCCCGCCTCGGCTACTACCGCCGCGTCATGCCCTTGGGTGCGATTCCCCTGGGTGCTACCGGCGACTTCACGACGGCGCCCGAGATTTCCCAGATGTTCGGCGAACTGTTGGGCGCATGGCTCGCCGAGCGCTGGCTGGCGATGGGCCGCCCCGCACCCGTCAGGCTGGTCGAACTGGGGCCGGGCCGCGGCACGTTGATGGCCGACGCACTGCGTGCGACCCGCGCGGTGCCGGGCTTCCATGCAGCACTTGATCTCCGTCTCGTCGAAACCAGCGCACCGCTCAGGGCGGCCCAGCGCACCGCTCTCGTGGGCTTCAGTCCGGCCTGGCACGAGCGCTTCGACGAAGTGCCGGCCGGACCGCTGCTGCTGATCGCCAACGAATTCTTCGACGCCCTGCCGGTGCGCCAGTTCCATCGCACGGCCGAAGGCTGGCGCGAACGCATGGTCGGTCTTGCGCCCGACGGCACCTTGCGGCTGGCCCTCGCCCCCGGCCTCACGCCGTTTGCCGCGGTGCTGCCCGATGCGCAGGCCGGCGCGGAAGCGGAAATCTCCGAGGCGGGCCGCGCACTCGCCGCCGCCATCGGCGCGCGCCTACATCAGGACGGCGGTTGGGCGCTGATCGTCGACTATGGCTACGACGGTTCCACCCTTGGCAGTTCGCTGCAGGCCGTACGCGGCCATCGCGGCGCGGGCATTCTCGACCGGCCCGGTGAGACCGACTTGAGCGCACACGTCGACTTCGCGGCCCTGGCCGCCGCCGCGGGCGTGGCCACCTTCGGGCCGGTCGCCCAGGGCGACTTCCTGCGCCGCCTGGGAATCGCCCGGCGTGCACACACCCTGAAGCGACAGGCGAGCCCCGAGCAGGGCCGCGTCATCGACGCGGCACTCGCGCGCTTGATCGCACCCGATCAAATGGGCACCCTCTTCCGCGTTCTGGCCATGGGCGACAACAGAAGCGCTCAGCCGGCCGGCTTTTCGGAGACCCCCTCGGGCGCGACATGATTCAGGCCAAGATGCTTGCCGATCTCGACGGCGTGCAGCACCGTTTCTTCACCCGCCACGGCGGCGTGAGCGCCGGTCTCTTTTCGACGCTCAACTGCGGCTACGGCTCGGCCGATGCGCCCGACAACGTGCGCGAGAACCGCCGCCGCGTCGCCGAGCACTTTGGCCTGGGCGAACCTGACCTCCAGACCGTGCATCAGATCCATTCGACCGACGTGCTGACCGTAACCGACGAACGCTGGAGTTCGCCGGGCGCGCCCAAGGCCGATGGCCTCGTGACCGACCGGCCGGGCGTCGTGCTGGGCGTGCTCGCCGCCGATTGTGCGCCTGTGCTGCTGGCCGATGCCGATGCCGGCGTGATCGGCGCGGCGCACGCCGGCTGGAAGGGTGCGCTGGGCGGTATCGTCGATGCGACCATCGCCGCCATGGAAAAGCTCGGCGCCCGCCGCGAGCGCCTCAAGGTCGCGATCGGCCCCTGCATCGGGCCCAACTCCTACGAGGTCGGTCCGGAGTTTCCCGCGCCGTTCCTGACGCAGGATCAGGCCAACGCCATGTTCTTCCGTGCGGCATCCCGTGTCGGCCATTTCATGTTCGACCTGCCGGGCTATCTCGTGCACCGCATCGCCCGAAACGGCGTTGCCGTCGCGGCAACGGGCCACGACACGCTGGCCGCGACCGAGGATTTCTTCAGCTACCGACGCAATACGCTCTCGGGCGTGCGCGACTACGGCCGGGGTCTGTCGGCGATCGCCCTCGGGAACTGACGTGCCTTATCTTTATCTCCTGATGATCTGTTGCCTGCTCGGATTCGTCGCGACATGCGTCATGCTGTGAGTCTTCTCGGCTGCCTCGTGCTGGCAGCATGCAGCGCGGGGTCTCGACCGTTCGAAACCGTCAGCTCCGATGCCGCACCCTATCGCTCGCCGCTCGACAAGGTCGAACTGGCCATCGGCGCGCCACGGAACATGCCGCCCGGGATGGGTTCACGGCTGGCGGCCGCTCTCGCCATCGAACTGCAGTCGTACGGCGTGATGGCCGTGGTCCAGCCGGCCGAGGCGCCAGTGCAGGTCGGCGGCGTGATGAGCACGCGCGACGCGGGCGAGGGCATCGAGATCCAGATCGACTGGCGCATCGAGGGCAAGCCTGCGACTCAGGAGCCCGCCGTCAGCCGCACGCGGACACGCGGCGAGGACTATGCCGAGGCCACCGACAAGCTGATCTCGCGCATCGCCCAGCAGGCCGCCCCCCGGATCGCGACCCTGATCGGCCGGCCGCCCACCTTCCAGCCGCGGTCGCCCGGCCAGGTCGCAGCCGGTGTCAGCGTGCCGCTCGAACCGGCTGACCCGACCGCGGCGATGCCCGGCGTGACGCCAGTCGCTGCCGCGACCGAATCGCAGATCAAGGTGATGGTGGCCGCCATCACCGGCGCGCCCTCGGACGGCAACCGGCAACTCTATTCGGGCATGCGCCGCGCGCTCGGCTCGAGCAAGATCGTCATCGTCGACACGCCAGGTGCAGAAACCTTCGTCGTGGCCGGCACCGTGAGCCTGACGCCGATCGACGAGAAGACGGGCAAGCTCGTGGTGAAATGGGTGCTCAAGGACCCGGCCGGCCAGAATGTGGGCGACATCGAGCAATCCAACCCGGTCCCGCTGGCCGCCGCGCGAGGGTCGTGGGCGGGATTCGGCGATATCGTCGCGACGGCAGCGTCGGAAGGCGTGCTCGAACTGCTCGACAAAGCGCTCAATCGGCCGCGCTAGAAGGCACCGCACTTCCGGAATCGGCTTGTCAGAGGGGGGTCTCCGACTGCTACTGTCCGCGCCAGCGGCTCGATTCTTGCAAAGACAGACCGCACAATAGGGAGACGTAGCCGATGTTCGATTTCAGGAAGTCGGTCGCCACTGTGATGGCGGCCGCAAGCCTAGGCGGGCTGCTGGGAGCAGTGCCGGCAGGCGCTCAGACACTCAACGTGGTGATGCATTCGGACCTCAAGATCCTCGATCCGATCTGGACCACTGCCTACATCGTTCGCAACCACGGCTATCTCGTCTGGGACACGTTGTTCTCGATGGACGACAAGCTGGAAGTGAAGCCCCAGATGCTCGAGAAGTACGATGTCTCGGGCGACAAGCTCACCTACACATTCACCCTGCGCGACGGGCTCGAGTGGCACGACGGCAAGCCGGTTACCTCCGAGGACTGCATCGCCTCGATCAAGCGCTGGGGTGCCAAGGATTCGATGGGCCAAGCACTGCTGGCCCGCGTTACCGACATGAAAGCGGTGAACGCCAAGACCTTCACGATGACCTTGAAGGAGCCGTACGGTCTCGTCCTGCAGTCGCTCGGCAAGCCGTCGTCCAATGTGCCGTTCATGATGCCGGCGCGGGTCGCGGCGACCGACCCGAGCACTCAGATCAAGGCCGAGGACGTGATCGGCTCCGGCCCGTTCATCTTCAAGCGCGACGAATGGAAGCCCGGTGAAAAGACGGTCTACGTCAAGAATCCCAAGTACAAGCCGCGTAGCGAGCCGGCCTCCGGTCTGGCCGGCGGCAAGGTGGTGAAGGTCGATCGCGTCGAGTGGCGCGTTCTGGGCGATCATCAGACCACGGTCAATGCACTGCTGGCCGGCGAGATCGACATGATCGAATCGCCGCCGCACGACCTTCTGCCGGTGCTGGCCAAGGACAAGAACGTCAAGCTGTTCAACGCCAACCCGCTCGGCAACCAGTACACCTTCCGCTTCAACGTCCTTCACAAGCCGTTCGACAACGCGAAGGTTCGGCAGGCCGTGCTCTACGCCCTGAACCAGAAGGACTTCCTCGACGCCGTAATCGGCGATCCGAAGTGGTACAAGGAATGCAAGGCGATGTTCATCTGCGGCACGCCGCTGCAGACCACCAAGGGCTGGGACGACAAGCTCAACTCCAACTTCGACAAGTCGAAGGCGCTTCTGAAGGAGGCCGGCTACGACGGCACGCCGATCGTGCTGATGCAGTCGACCGACCTTGCCGTGCTGACCAATCTCGCACCCGTCGCCAAGAACCTGTTGGAGAAGGGTGGCCTCAAAGTCGACATGCAGTCGATGGACTGGCAGACCCTGGTCAGCCGCCGCACCAAGAAAGACCCGCTGGACAAGGGCGGCTGGAGCGCCTTCCTCACCTCTTGGGTGGCAGCCGACGTGCTCAACCCGGTGATGGCCGGCTTCTTCAACGCCGGTTGCGACAAGGCGATGTTCGGCTGGCCGTGCGACGAGACCATCCAGAAGCTGCGCAACGACTATGCCACGGAGACCGACGCAGCCAAGCAGAAGGCGATTGCCGAGGCCGTTCAGGTACGCGTGACGGAGTATCCGACCCACGTCCATCTCGGCCAGTGGTATTCGCCATTCGCATTGCGCACGACCGTCGACGGAAACGTCCAGGCGCCGGTCACCGTGTTCTGGAACGTGACGAAGAAGTAAGAGTAGACGAGACGCGCGGGGCCCGGGCCCCGCGCGCCCATCGACGAGGGCGGATGGGGATCCGCCTTCCTCAATGGGGAGTAATCCGGAGGGGGTTTTGATGAAACAAGTAACGAGACGAATGCTTGCGGCAATTGCCGCCGGCACAATTCTAGCGGCGGCCGGGCCGGCGATGGCCCAGGGCAAGGTCGTGCGCTACGTGAAGAATGGCAACCTGACCATTCTCGACCCGGTCTGGACGACCGCCTACGTCACGCGTGACCACGGCTACATGATCTACGACACGCTCTTCGCGATGGACGAGAACAACGCCGTCAAGCCGCAGATGGTCGACAAGTACGAGGTCTCGCCCGACAAGCTCACCTGGACCTTCACGCTGCGCGACGGACTGGAGTGGCACGACGGCAAGCCGGTCATGGCGGAAGACTGCGTCGCCTCGCTTCAGCGCTGGGGCAAGCGCGACACGATGGGCCAGAAGCTCATGGACTTCGTCAAGGAGTTCAAGGCCGTCGACGCCAAGACCTTCACCATGCAGCTCAAGGAGCCCTACGGACTGGTGCTCGATACGCTCGGCAAGCCGAGCTCGAACACGCCCTTCATGATGCCGAAGGCGGTTGCCGAAACCGACCCGTTCAAGCAGTTCGGCGTCTATACCGGCTCGGGCCCTTTCATCTATGTCGATAAAGAGTCCAAGCCGGGCGAGAAGCACGTCTACATCAAGAACCCGAAGTATAAGCCGCGCTCGGAGCCGGCGTCGGGTCTGGCCGGCGGCAAGGTGGTCAAGGTCGACCGCGTCGAGGTCGTCGAGATGCCCGACACGCAGCAGCAGGTGAATGCGATCATCGCCGGCGAGATCGACGTGCTCGAGCAGCTCCCCCACGACCTGATCCCGGTCCTGAAGAAGGAGAAGAGCGTCAAGCTCGTCGACTGGAATCCGCTGGGCCACGTCTTCGTCATCCGCTTCAATTGGCTGACCAAGCCGTTCGACAATCCCAAGGTCCGTCTGGCCGCGCTCTATGCGATGCGCCAGGAAGATTACCTCAAGGCGACGATCGGTGATCCGGCCTACTATAAGATCTGTACCGCGGCCTTCATCTGTGGGACGCCCAATGCCGTGGATGCCCCCGACGGCATGCTGACCAAGCCCAACTTCGAGAAGTCCAAGGCGCTCCTCAAGGAGGCCGGCTACGACGGCACGCCGATCGTGCTGATGCAGTCGAC
>JACPVT010000134.1 GCA_016191685.1 Rhodospirillales bacterium
CTTCACCAAGTCGGTGCCGGCGGCCGAGCTGGTGCCGCTGGCGCGCGAGAAAGGCCTGGCCCTCATAGAAGATCTCGGCAGCGGCACGTTGGCCGATCTCGAGACCTGGGGACTGCCGCATGAGCCCACCGCGCGCGAAGCGATCGAGGCGGGCATCGATGTCGTGACCTTCTCCGGCGACAAGTTGCTGGGTGGCCCGCAGGCCGGGCTCGTGGTCGGCCGCAAGCATCTGATCGAACGCATCGCGCGCAATCCGATGAAGCGTGCGCTCCACCTCGACAAGGTACGGTTGGCTGCCTTGGAGGCGACGCTCCGGCTCTATGCCGATCCCGGCCGGCTGGCCGAACGCCTGCCCACCATCCGCTCGCTGGCGCGGCCGGCAGCCGACATCCGGGCCCAGGCCGAGCGGCTGCTGCCCGGTTTGCGCAAGGTGCTGGACGGCGTGGCCGATGCCGGCATCGAGGCGGTGCGCGGCCAGATCGGCTCGGGTGCGCTGCCGGTCGATCTGCTGCCGTCGTTCGCGCTCGCGGTGCGCGGCCCAAGGAAAAAGGGTGGTGGACTCGACGGATTGGCCGATGCCTTCCGCCGCCTGCCGATCCCCGTCATCGGCCGCATCGCCGACGACACGCTGTTCTTCGATCTGCGCACCCTCGACGACGAGGCGGCGTTCGCCGCCCAGTTGGACCAGCTTGATGTCGTGGCTGGCTAGGCTCTTCGAACGGGAGCCTCCGGCCGAGCAACGCCTGGCCGATGCCCTTGCCGCCTGGAACGCCCGGGACTACGGCGTGGCGCTCGATCTCTGGGCGCCGCTCGCCCAGGCCGGCCTGGCGCGGGCGCAGAGCAACATGGGCGCGGCCTTCCTTGAGGGGCGCGGCGTCGAACGCGACCTCGAAAAGGCTGCGACTTGGCTCCGCCGCGCTGCCGAGCAGGGCGACGCCGGCGGCCAGCGCAACCTCGCGCTTTGCTACTACGAAGGCTGGGGCGTGCCGCAGGACCAGACCGAGGCGGCGCGCTGGTACGAGCGAGCCGCCGAGCAGGACGACCCTGATGCCCAGGACATGCTGTCGTGGATGAAGCTGGTCGGCGGCGGCTGCCCGCAGGATTACCTCGGCGCCCGGCGGTGGGCCGAGAAGGCGGCAGGGCACGGGCGGGTGGGCGCCATGGCCCGGCTGGGCGACATCTATCACAACGCGCTGGGCGTCGAACGCGATCCGGCGATGGCGGCCGAGTGGTGGGGCCGCGCCGCGCGCCTGGGCCAGGCCGAGGCGCAGGCGATGCTGGGGGCCGCCTATCTCGCCGGCAAAGGCGTCGCGCGCGATCCGGTCGAGGCATTGCACTGGCTGCTGCGTGCCGAAGCCGGCGGCGCCGGCGAGCTTGCCGCCGGCTTCCTGCGCGAGGCGCAGGCCCACACCAAGCCCTCGCAACGCGCCGAAGCCGCGCGGCGGGCGTCGGAGCCGCTTTCATGAGCGGGGTAGGGAACGCGCATATGGCCAATTTCCCGTCGTCCCGAGCGAAGCCGCCGGTCGGGCGGCGCCGTCGAGGGACCTACTCTCCTCAACGAAGACCGTTGACCTTGAAGCAAGGTCTCTCCGCTTCGCGCCTTCGGCGCTTCGGTCGAGACGACGGAAAGATGCCATATGCGATAGCCCCGCATCGCGGGCCCGTCAGCGCCCCATGATCGTCGGCACCGCGGGCCACATCGATCATGGCAAGACCGCGCTCGTCAAAGCGCTGACCGGCGTCGACGCCGATCGCCTAAAAGAGGAGAAGGCGCGCGGCATCACCATCGATCTCGGCTATGCTTACAGCGACCTCGGCGACGGCCGCCAGCTCGGTTTCGTTGACGTGCCGGGTCACGAGCGTTTCGTGCACAACATGCTGGCCGGTGCGACCGGCATCGATGCCGCCCTGCTGGTCGTCTCCGCGGCCGAGGGCATCAAGCCGCAGACCGTCGAGCATCTGCAGATCGTCGATCTGCTGGGCCTCGATCGCGGCATCGTGGCGCTCACCAAGTCCGACCTTGCCGACGACGACCAGATCCTGGAGCGCATGGCGGAGGTCGAAACCCTGCTCGCCTCGACCTCGCTCAAGGGCGCGGAGATCGTGCCGGTATCGGCGCTGACGGGACAAGGCGTCGACGAACTGAAGGCCAAGCTGCTGGCGCTGGGCGAGAGCGGCAAGGGGGCGACCGGCTTCGCGCGGCTGGCGGTCGACCGCTGCTTCGTGCTGTCGGGCGCAGGTGTCGTCGTGACGGGAACGATCCATGCCGGTGAAATCAAGGTCGACGACCGGTTGGTGTTGACTCCCTCGGGGCTGGAAGCGCGCGTACGCTCGCTGCATGCCCAGAACCGGCCTGCCGAGGTCGGCCGCGCCGGCGAACGCTGCGCGCTCAATCTCACCGGCCCACGCCTGTCCAAGGATTCGATCCGCCGCGGCGACTGGGTGGTAAGCCCGGAACTGCACATGCCGACCGACCGGATCGACGTGCGCCTCAGGCTGCTGGCTTCGGAAGACCAACCGCTCAAGCACTGGTCGCCGGTCCACGTCCATCTTGGTTCGGCTCACGTGATGGGGCGGGTGGCGCTGCTCGAAGGCGACAAGCTCGCCGTCGGCGAGTCGGGCCTGGCGCAGCTCGTTCTCGAGGAGAAGGTGGGTGCGCTGGCGGGAGACCGCGTCATCCTGCGCGACCCTTCGGCGACACGCACCCTGGCCGGCGCCACGGTGATTGATCCCTTCGGACCGCCGCGCAACCGCCGGTCCGAACGCCGCCGGGCCGAGCTCGCGGCGATGGACAACGCCGACCCGGAAGTGTTGCCGAAGCTCCTGCGGCTGGAGTCGGGCTTCGTCGAGATGGCCCGCTTCGGCCAGTCGCGCAATCTGCGGCCGGCCGAAGTCGAGCGGCTCCTGCAGGCGGCCGGCGGTGAGAGCCTGGAAGGTTTCGGTTTTCTTGCCGAGACACTGGCGGCAGCGCGCCTCGACATCGTCGACACCCTGAAGGCATTCCATGAGGCCAAGCCCGATGCGCCCGGCCTCCAGCCCGAACGCCTGCGTGTGACCTTGAAGAAGCGCTGGCCGATTCCGGTCTTCCGCATCCTGCTGGACCGGGAAGTGCGCGCCAAGAAGGTGACGGTGGACGGCCCGTACCTGCGGATGCCCGGGCACTCGCTCACGCTCGGGCCGAAGGACGAGGCGCTGTGGAACAAGGTCGCCGCAGAGCTCCGGCGCGAGCGCTTCAAGCCGCCGCGGGTGCGCGATTTCGCCCAGGCCTACAACGTGCCGGAGCCGGACATGCGCAGGCTCCTGCAGCGGCTGGCGCGGATCGGCCGGGTCGTCGAGGTCGCCCCGGATCAATACTTCCTGCGCCCCGTCGTGGCCGAGATGATCGCGATCGCCCACGCCTTCGGCCGCGATTTCACCGCGGCGGAGTTCCGCGACAAGCTCGATAACGGCCGCAAGGTGGCGATCCTGATCCTCGAGTTCTTCGACCGCCACGGCGTCACGGTCCGCCGCGGCGATCAGCGCCGTGTGGTGCCGCAGAAACTCGAACAGTACGGTCCGCCGCCTGGGGCGTGACAGCACGCGCGTTCTGGGGAATGATCGGAAATGGAGGGGAAGCGCTCCCGGTGGGGCGGCTGGCCTTCAAAGCCAGAGAGGGCCGCCAGACGGTTCTTAGTGGGTTCGACTCCCACTCTCTTCCGCCAACTCCTGGCCTCCAATACCGCCACAATGTCGCTCAGGTTGATATGTATCAACGCTGCGGACATCCAGTCGGTCATGCTGGATGAATGGTTCCGCCCGGGCCAGTGGTTCCCACGCACCCGCGCCAATCTCCGGCCGTGCCGGGCAACCGAAAGGATTGACAATGTTTCGATCAGTATTGACGGCAGCAAGTGCCGCGCTGTTGCTCGTGGCCGCCGCAAACGGAGCCCAGGCCCAGAACTCCAGCAAGTCCGGCGCCAACGTCGGCTCGCTGACTTGCACTGTCGCGGGCGGCATGGGCTTTATCTTCGGATCCTCCAAGGACCTGAGCTGCCTGTTCACCCGTACCGACGGCATCGCCGAGAAATACACCGGCAGCGTCAAGAAATTCGGTGTCGATCTCGGCTTCACCAAGGAAGCGCAGATGGTGTGGCTGGTGTTCGCACCCGGCAACATCGCCCCCGGTGCCCTGACCGGCGGCTATGTCGGCGGCACGGCGTCGGCCACGGTCGGTGTCGGCGTGGGGGCAAACGTGCTGATTGGCGGTGGCAGCGGGCAGATCACCCTGCAGCCGGTCAGTGTCGAAGGCAGCAAAGGCCTGAATGTTGCCGCTGGCCTGGCCGAGGTCGCCCTCACCTACGTCAAGTAGTGATCTCCGGCAGGCGCCTCACGCGAGGCGCTTGCCGGCAGGCCGCCGGTCGGGTCAACTTGGTTCGCCATGCCGACCGCCGCCGAGACCCTGATTGCCCGCCTGCAGGCCGACTGTACTGCCGCTGAAGCGGCTGAGCGTTTGGTGCGTGCCACTGTCGAGGCGCAGATCCAGGCGGCCGAGCGTGCCCGCGCCTTCGCCTGGCGACGGTTGAGCGCTCTTTCGGACATGGCGCGCGTCGCGGCTCTCGAGCCCGATCGCGAGCTCGCCGTCGAACGCCAGCTCGAGGCGCTGTTTCGCGAGATCGGCTGGATCGAAGGCAGCTTGGCCGAGCTGGGCGAGGGCGCCCGTCCACTGCTGGATTGGCTGCGGCCGATCGCCGAGACGTTGCATGCCGAGGCGCATCCGGCACCGGCCGAGCCGGACGGCGCGAATGTGCAGCCCGCCCGGGAGCCGCCTCTCACCGATCCCATTGCCGCCTTCCGCGCTTTCGAGGCCTGGTATGAGGCCGAGCGCGGCGAGGCGTTTCTGCAGGTGTATGAGCGCTACATGCCGGCCACGCCTGTGGTCGAGTTCTAGGGCCGACATGAAGACCGACTTCGAGCACTGGCTGGCGGCTCAGTTTGCAGACACCGGATCGTTCACAACCTTCATTGTGCTGGTGCGCATCGCCGGCGACGAGGTAGTTCCCGTGAAGTCGAGCTACGCCCACATGATCGGCGACGACATGCCATGGACCGGGATGCGTGCCTTGCTCGACGGTGCCCGTGCGTCCTGGGAGGGCGTCGCCTTCTTCGTCGGCCTGGGTCACGACGGGGGGCCGCTGTCCGACGCCGCAGCCGCCGCCAAGCTGAAAGAAGTCGAAGCCGACGTAAAGTCCGACCCGCTTGCGCTCAATCGCGGCATGTTCTTCGACCGCGAAGGCCGTCATTTGCGGGTCGATCAGGTCGCCGGATGAGTGGCCCGGGATCCGACGGCGGCTCGATTCGTCGCCCGGCGCAGCGACTTACAGCTCGCGGCAGCGAAGGTATCGATGAGATCGTCGCCGAAGAGCGGGCAGTGGCGCTGGTCTACAATGGCATCAGTCACGCCGTCATGATGGCGACACCCTGTGACCTCGAGGATTTCGCCATTGGTTTTTCGCTCACCGAGCGCATCGTCGAGAAAGCGTCGGAGATCTACGACATCGAGGTCGAACCGGTGGGGCGAGGCATCGAGGTCCGGCTCAAGATCGCAGCGCAGCGCATGGCCGGGCTGCAGGAGCGACGGCGCAGTCTTGCCGGCCGCACCGGCTGCGGCCTGTGCGGAGTCGACAGCCTGGAGGCAGCCCTGCGGCCGGTCCCGCGATCGCCCGTGGCGGGCACGGTATCGCGCCACGCAATCGAACGCGCTATGGCGGCCTTGCCGGGCCTCCAGCGCATCAACAAGCTGAACGGTGCCACCCATGCCGCGGGCTGGGCGGCAGCCGACGGTTCGCTCGTTCTCGTGCGCGAAGATGTGGGTCGACACAATGCGCTCGACAAGCTGGGCGGTGCGCTCGCGACGTCGGGTGGGGCAGGTGCCGGCGGTTTCGTCGTCGTGACCAGCCGATGATCCTACGAAATGGTGCAAAAGGCCGCCGCTCTGGGCGCGGTCGCGATCGCGGCCGTATCGGCGCCGACGTCGCTTGCCATCGAGACCGCCGAGCAGGCGGGCATCGCCCTGGTTGCGTTCGTGCGCGAGGATCGGCTGACGGTCTACGCCAACGGCCAGCGGATCGTCTCGTGAGTGGTCGGGCGTGAAGCTGCAGCGCGTGTTCGGTGTCACCGGCTGGAAGAATGCCGGCAAGACGACGCTGGTCGAGCGGCTGGTGGCGGAATTCACCCGGCGCGGCTGGCGCGTCTCGACGATCAAGCATGCCCATCACGACGTCGACATCGATCAGCCGGGCCGCGATTCCTTCCGTCACCGCGTGGCCGGCGCCAGCGAGGTGGCCGTGGTCGGTGGTCTGCGCTACGCCATCATGTGCGAACAGGCTGAGCCCACGTTGGCCGAAGTGCTGGCCCGGCTGGCACCGGCCGATCTGGTCCTGATCGAAGGCTATAAGCGGGAGGCCCATCCCAAGATCGAGGTGCGCGCAGAGGCGGCGCCGTCCCTGGCCGATGCTGATCCGAACATAGTGGCCATCGCGGCCGACACGCAGCCGGCCGAGGCACATCTGCCCTGGTTCAAGCGCGACGATATTGCCGGCATGGCCGACTTCATTGCTGGCCGCGTCTCCTGACTGCCGAAATCAGATCAACCAGCTGCGAACGACCAGGATCCATCCCAACAGCGGCCCCATGCGCGCTGCCCGCATGCGCAGGACCATGCGGCGATACTGGCGGTCCCCGAGGGCAACGACGAACCGTTCGCAGTCTCGGATCATCGCCGACAGCATGCGATCGAGCATGCGGCCATGGGTATCGCCCCAGTTGCGGCTGGACAGGTGCAGGCGGCCGCCGAGGACCGGATTGTCGGCGGCGCCGTTGCGGCCATGCAGCCGGTAGGAATAGAGCGCCTCGTCGATCAGCAGGGAGCCCGCGACCATCTGGGCCATGACGACGATGTAGAAGTCCATGTGCAGCCGAAACGCTTCGTCATCGTCGGGGAAGACGAGATCGATCAGCGAGCGGCGGAACATCATCGACGAAGTGCTCACCCACACCCAGTGAACGACGCGCTTGGTATAGAGGCGGTAGGGCGTCTGGCTTTGCCAGTGCGCTGTCCCATTGGGAGCATTGAGCTTGGGCACGCGCGCCGGATCGACTGGGGCGAAGGCCTGGTCGCGGTCGGCACGGGCTCGATCCTTGCCGAACCAATAGACACAGCCGGCGATCAACGCACCCTGGCCATCGATCAGCCGGGCGTTGCAGGCAGTAAAGCCCACCGCATAGGTCTCATTGAGATGGGCGGCGAGATGGCGCTCGAGAAAATCGTCATTCCAGAGGTCGTCGGAATCTAGGAAGCAAACGAACGTCGCTTCGGTGGCCGCTAGACCGCGGCGCGTGGCGCCGGTCTGTCCGACGTTCTTGTCCAACCGGACCAGCGAGAAACGCGGATCGGCGAGGTCGTCGAGCAGTTGGCGGACGACCGCGGCGGAATCGTCGGTCGAGGCATCATCGACGATGACGCACTCGAAGTCGCGCAGGGTCTGGCGCGCCACCGAGCGGATGGCGTCGCCGATATAGTCACGGCAGTTGTAGCACGTGACGACGACGGAGATCTTCGGGAGCTTGGTGTCGGCCATTCGCTAGCGCTTCGCGCCCGCCGATCCCAGGAAATCGAAGTCCACGCCTTCGTCGGCCTCGAGGACCGTGTCGAAGTAAAGACTCGCGTAGCCGCGATGGCTGCCGGGATGTGGCGGTGGCGCCTTCCAGGCCTTGCGTCGCTTGGCGAGCTCAGCGGCCGACACGAGTAGTTCGAGCTTGCGCTTGGGCACATCGAGTGTGATGCGGTCGCCATTCTTCACCAGGGCGAGTGGCCCTCCGTTCGCCGCCTCGGGCGAGACGTGTAGCACGATGGTGCCGAAGGCCGTGCCGCTCATGCGTGCATCGGAGATGCGGATCATGTCCTTCACGCCGGCGCGCGCGAGCTTCATCGGGATCGGGAAGGATCCGGCCTCCGGCATGCCCGGCGCACCCTTCGCGCCGGCATTGCGCAGGACGAGGATGTCGTCGGCCGCCACGTCGAGATTGGGATCGTCGCCACGTAGTGCCAAGTCCTCGAGCGAATCGAAAACGACGGCGCGACCGGTATGCGACAGTAGTGCCGGCGAGGCCGCGGAGTGCTTGATGACGGCGCCGCGCGGCGCGAGGTTGCCGCGCAGCACGGCCATGCCGCCGGTCGGCTTGATCGGGTTTTTGGCACTGCGGATCACGGTTTGGCCCGGCACCATCTCGGCCTTGTCGATCACCTGCTTCAGCGTGCGGCCGCTCACGGTCATCGCCGTCTCGTCGAGCGAGCCCCGGATCTCCTTCATCAGGCGCGAATTACCGCCGGCCCAGTGGAAGTGCTCCATGTAGTGGTCGCCCGAGGGCTTGAGGTCGACCAGTACCGGCACGTTCTGGCCGATCGTGTCGAATTCCTCCAGGTCGATCCGGATGCCGAGGCGGCGCGCGACGGCGGTGAGATGGACCAACGCATTGGTCGAGCCGCCGATCGCCTGCATGACGGTAAGCGCATTGCGGAAGGCAGCCTTGGTCATGATCTCGCTGGGCTTCGGCCCGCCGGTCCTAGCCATCTCGGCGGCGCGCTTGCCGGTGGCTTCGGCGATGCGCAGGCGGTCGGAATGCGTGGCGGGGATCGAACCGCTGTTGGGAAGGCCCATGCCCAGCGTCTCGACCATGCAGCCCATGGTGCTGGCGGTGCCCATCACCATGCAGGTGCCCTTGGTCGGCGCGAGGCGCTCGCTCACCTGCTGGATGTCCTGCTCGGAGAAGGTACCGGCGCGATACTGGCCCCACAGGCGGCGGCAGTCGGTGCAGGCGCCCAGGACCTCGCCCTTGAAGTGGCCGACGAGCATCGGTCCGACCGGCAGTACGATGGCGGGGCGGTCGGCGCTGGCGGCGGCCATGAGCTGGGCCGGCAGGGTCTTGTCGCAACCGCCGATCATGACGACGGAGTCCATCGGCTGCGCACGCACCATCTCCTCGGTGTCCATCGCCATCAGGTTGCGCAGGTACATCGAGGTCGGGTGCGAAAAGCTCTCGTGGATTGAGATGGTGGGAAACACCATGGGCAGCGCACCCTGCAGAAGGATGCCGCGCTTCACCGATTCGATCAGGTCGGGGACGTTGCCGTGGCAGGGATTGAAATCACTGAAGGTGTTGGTGATGCCGACGATCGGCCGGTCGAGCGCGTCGTCGGAATAGCCGCCGGCCTTGATGAAGGCCTTGCGCAGGAACAGCGAAAAGCCTGCGTCGCCATAGGTAGCGAGGCCCTGACGCAGTCCGGTCGCCTTCTTCGATGCGGCCGGTGCGCGGCGCTTGGCGGTTGCCATGTCGGTCTCTCTTTCCTGAGTTCAGGGCATTTTGTCAGGTCGGTGTGGCCGCATCCAGACCGGCTGCCCATCTTGCGTGGGCTGCGGCATCGCGGCCCGAGGCGAGCGTGTGGGCGAGTTCGCGGCCCATCAATGCGCCGAACTTGAAGCCATGGCCGGAGCAGGCCGACATCACCCAGCCGCACGCACCCTGCTTCTCGACGATGAAACGTTCGTCTTCCGTCACCGTGTAGAAGCAGACCTTCAGCCGGTCGGTGCGCCAGCGGTCGAAGCCGCGCAACAGGCTGCGGCAGCGGTCCAGCAACGGCCGGATGTCATCCTCGCTTGCCGTGCGTTCAGCTACGGGATCGCCCAACCGGCTGAATTCATGATCGCCGACCTTGAGGCCGCGACCTTCCATCGGTGGCACCAGGTAGAGGCCGACATCACCGGTCTTTTCAATGATCATCGGCCCTTTGTTCCAGGCGGAACGGGCCTCGTCCGGCAGGTCGAAGTAGATGACGACCTGACGCGACGGAACCAGGCGCCGTCCAAGGTCGGGCAACAACCGGCCGACCCAGGCGCCCGCCGCGACCACGACGACGTCGGCGGCGTGGACCGCGCCGGCCTCGGTGGTGATCCGGCCTTGCTCGAGATCGACCGACCGGACGGGCGTGTGCGGGTGAAGCCGAACGCCGGGCTGGCGGGCGAGATGGTGGGCCAGCGCCGCCACGATGTCCTGGGCAAACAACACGCCGCCCGACTCTATCCAGAAGGCGCGCTCGACGCCCTTGGCTTCGATCTGGGGAAAGCGCTGCCGCAGGCCGGCGACCGGCAGTTCGATCATGGGCTTGCCGATGGTCGCCAGCGCCGCAGCAGAGCGTTCCGCCCAGTCGGCACCGTTACCGGTGAGCGCCAGTGTTCCAGTCGCGGCATAGAAACGTTGGCCGAGATCGGCCCACAACAGGTCCCAGGCCGCATAGGCGTCGTCGATCAGGCGGGCGTAACCCACCTGATCGCCGTAGGGATGACGGATGAGACGATGTTCGTCCATCGACGAGGCAAGCGGGTTGGGCAGGGGCCCTTGGTCGAACAGCGCGACTTCGTGACCATCCCGTCCCAGGGCCCATGCCACACTGAGGCCCATGATACCGCCACCGACGACGATCGCCTTCATGACTGTCCCCTCTCGACGTGCTCAGCGTGCCGACCAGCGATCGAGGGCGGCCTGGCGTCGGCGCCATTCCGGGCGCGACGCGAGTTCGGCGTGCACGGCTGCCGCAACATCGACCAATGGCAGGGCGGCGACCAAGCGGCCCGATCCGTCGAACGACAGTTTGAGGGCGCCGACCCAGCGCCCGGGAAACTCCCCGGCTTCGTAGTCGGCGGCATCGGCGATCAACCGGTCGGCCGAGGCATATTCGTCGAGCGTTCGCAGGCAGCGGTCACCAGCCTGCTGCTCGACAATGAGATAATAGGTGTTTTCCATCTCCCCTCCGTTCGAGGACGATAGGGGTAGATAGGATATTCTCCTACGGAAGGTCAAGCGATAGGCTAGCGGGAATACTTGCCGACGATCAGCTGGACCTTCTGCCATTGGCTGCGGTCGAGGTCGAAATCCTTCGCTGGATTGAATTGGCGTACCCGCCATTTCTCGGGCGTGGTCCGCAGCAGACGCTTGACGAGGGCCTGCTGGGCGCCATCGCCCTGGTCACGGACGAAGACGCAGTCGTCGCCGGGTCGCACCGGGCGGCCGGGATGGACGAGCAGCAGGTCGCCCTGTTCGTAAGCCGGGCTCATGCTGTCGCCGATGACATAGCAGCCATAGCCGTCGCGGACCGACAGCAGCGGTTCAGGCCGGCGCACGTAGTCGATCGGCTCGCTGGTGATGATGATGGCTCCGTTGCCGCCTTCGGCCGAGGCGAAGACCGGCAGGTCTGCCCGGTCCGCCGCGCGCAGCGGACCGACCATTCGCAGGTCGCCTTCGAGCCGGCCGCCGGCACCGGGAGGTGCCGCTGTCGAGCGCAGGTCGTCCGGCGAGACCCCGAGCAGGGGCGCCAGGCCATGCCGCGCTACCTCCGGCAACTCGCGCGGCGAGCCGCGCATCAGGTACTGCTGGAGATAGGCGTGATTGCGGCCAATCGCCAGCGACAGGTTCTTGAGATCGAGGTCCGGCCGGCGTGCCAGCGTGTCGACCAACACTTTGCGGGGTGCGTCCATGATGCTGGCATTTTGCCAGCCGGCGACCATTTCGTCTACTAGGAATTGTACGATTGACAAGATCATGGATTCCTATACTCCTGTCGGCAGGAGGTACGGATGTCCTATCCAAGACTTTACGATCAGCTCCCGACCCGGCGCTTTGCCACCGCTTTCGGCGGTCGTGCTGCTGCCGCCAACTATCACGGTGTCCGGATCGCCCGGCTTCTGGCGGTCAAGATGGGATTCCAGCCTCCCGCCGCGACCGCGGGCGATATCCGAACTCGATCGCGTACTGCCCTGGCTGGCCGCGCTCGACGGCCCGGAACGTCGGATCGTCTGGGCACGTGCGGCGGGCCTGTCGTGGCCCCGCCTCGCGCGTGAGTTCGGCATCAGCGTCGGACAGATGCGCTATCGCTGGAATGGTGCAATCGACCGCGTTGTCGCCGCCGCCGTGCAGGACACGACGATGGCTGGCCCCGGCGCAGGCGGGCGTCGTGGGTCTTGCCAAATGGATCGTATTGCGCGTTGATGCGCCCGGAGCTTACACAACCATAGCGTAGGCAATTTCAGCGTAGTTGGGAGAAGATCATGGCAATGACCATGCTGCAAATGGCGGGCGCCGCGCCCACGCCGGCAACCACGACCGACGGTGTCCTGCTGATCATCGATGCGCAGCGCGAGTATACCGACGGTCTGTTGCCGTTGTCCGGAGTCGACGGGGCGATCGAGGCACTTGCCGTGTTGCTCGAGAAGGCTCGCAAGGCCGGTACGCCGGTCGTGCATGTCCGTCATCAATCCAAGGGCAAGGCGTTCAATCCGGCGTCGACAGGCTACGAGATCGTGACTCCGCTCACGCCGCGCGCCGGCGAAACGATCATCGACAAGGGATTGCCCAATGCCTTTGCCGGTACCGACCTCGCCAAGCATCTCGCCGCCGGCGGTCGCAAGAACCTGATCGTCGGCGGGTTCATGACCCATATGTGCGTCTCGGCGACAGTGCGGGCGGCGACCGACCTGGGTTTCATGAGCACGATCGCTGCCGATACGGTGGCCACACGGGACCTGCCGGACGCCACCGGGGGGGCCACGATCGCTGCCGACGCCATCAACCGCATCACGCTTGCCGCACTGTCCGACCGGTTCGCCTGGGTCGTTCCCAAGGCAGCCCAAATTATTTAGTTGCAGGTTCAGCAGGTTTTTGCTAAATTTTCAGGTAGCGTGGGCAGCCGTACGATCGGGACGCTGCGGCACGTACTCAATGTGAAGAATCGATCCTGCTGTCGGGCGGCTGGTTCGCCCCGCCATGGAATTGCGTCAGCACCGCAAGGGCAGCGATGGCCACCAGCAGCATGATTGAACTGTAGCCGACGAGCACAGTGCCGCGCCGGTCGGCGAGCAGGCGGCGGCCGTAGTCGACGATATGCGGCATCAGATCATCGCATTGCCGGCAACACCGAGGACATTTTGGATCTTCAGCCCGGCCAGGTTCAGGGCGGCGGCGATGGTGATGCCGATCAAAGCGACGATCACCGAGTACTCGATGGCCGTCGCGCCCTGCCGGCAGATGACAAGGCAGCGGACAAAAGCCAGCAAGGCAGGCGGCATGAGCCATTCTCCTCGAAATCCATGGGCACGACCTTTGGGCGCTGCTCCATCCGCTCGGGGAAAGCGGCACGGTGGCCAAGCCTGGTGGGCATCAAGCCTGGCGGGCATTGGTAGGGCGGGCTCTTGGCCTCAAGCTCGAGTTTGAGGCGGTCCCTGCAGCCTAGCGTCTGGACCGGTATTCTCAATGTCCGCCATGTAACATTGGTAGAGGTCCAGACCCTGGCAAGGAAAATGGGCGGCCCGTCGCCGGACCGCCCACGTTTCGACCGACCTGGTGAGGATCGATCAGGTGAGATTGTTGCTGACGTTGGTCAGCGTGTTGGTGATTTTGCCACCGACCGTCGACATCGCCGTGATGGCGGCAACGGCGATGAGCGCGGCGATCAGCGTGTATTCAATGGCAGTAGCACCTTTGTCGTTCTTCATGAGACGACGGAAAATGGACAGCATGGGTATCTCCAGATGAAAAGAGCAGCTTTCAAGCCCGCGATACGCAATGGGCGGTCCGTTGCCGGACCGCCCATGCTTCGACCGACTTCGTGAGTATCGATCAGGTGAGATTGTTGCTGACGTTGGTCAGCGTGTTGGTGATCTTGCCACCGACGGTCTTCATCGCGGTAATGGCGGCAACGGCGATCAGCGAGGCGATCAGCGTGTACTCGATGGCGGTGGCGCCCTTTTCGTTCTTCATGAGGCGACGGAAAATGGACAGCATTTGTATCTCCAAAAGATTAAAGTCGTTCCTTGATTGGCGCCTGCGTCCACCGCCCCGTCGATGTTCTGGGGACTGCCGGGGTGATCGACACAACCGCTGGGGCCGATATGCGCCCCTACCTCAATAAATAGTTGAGATATTGTTCTTAACATATTGATTCAGCATATGTATTCAACGAGGGAATTGTATCA
>JACPVT010000135.1 GCA_016191685.1 Rhodospirillales bacterium
AGGCATGATGACCAACGCGCCTCCCCTCCTTGAAGTCAAAAACCTTCGCACTGAGTTCCGCTCCGGCGGCAGCGTGTTCGCAGCCGTCGACGGCGTAAGCTTCACCCTGGCGCCGGGCGAGACGCTAGGCATCGTGGGTGAGTCGGGTTGCGGCAAGTCGGTGACGTCGCTGTCGATCATGCGGCTGGTGCCCAACCCGCCGGGCCGCATCGCGGCGGGCGAGATCCGGCTGGAAGGCCGCAATCTCCTCGACCTGCCGGAGAACGAGATGCGCGCCGTTCGCGGCGATGCGATCTCGATGATCTTCCAGGAACCGATGACCAGCCTCAATCCGGTGCAGACCGTGGGCGAGCAGATCATCGAGGCCGTTCGCCTGCATCGCGCGGTGAGCGGCGCCGAGGCACGCGCCCGCGCCCTGGAGATGCTGCGGCTGGTGAAGATCCCCTCGCCCGAGACAAGGCTCGACGAATATCCGCACCAGCTTTCGGGGGGCATGCGCCAGCGCGTGATGATCGCCATGGCGCTGGCCTGCGACCCCAAGATCCTGATCGCCGACGAGCCGACGACGGCGCTCGATGTCACCATCCAGGCGCAGATCCTCGACCTCCTGCGCGACCTGCGCGAGCGCACGGGTGCCGCCATCATGCTGATCACCCACGATCTCGGCGTGGTGGCCGAGATCGCGCACCGGGTGGTGGTCATGTATGCCGGCCGCATCGTCGAGGAGGCGCCCGTGGACCTCCTGTTCGCCGACCCGCAGCATCCCTACACCTTGGGCCTGCTAGGCTCGATCCCCCGGCTGGGCAGCGACGGCGACGAGCGCCTGATCGCGATCGAGGGCGTGGTGCCCAATCCCTACGCTCTGCCCCCGGGCTGTCGCTTCAGCCCCCGTTGCCCGCTGGCCGACGCACATTGTCGGAGCCAGGCGCCGGAGTTGCGCGAGATCGGCCCTGGAACTGGAAAGGGCGGCCACAGGACAGCGTGCTGGAAAGCGCCGCTCGACCAGGCCCTGGCTGGAGCAGCGGCGGCATGAGTACCGAACCCCTCCTTTCCATCACCGGATTGACCAAGCACTTTCCGGTCAAGCGCGGCATCGTCTTCCAGAGTGCGGTCGGCACGGTGCGCGCCGTCGATGGCCTATCCTTCGACGTGGCCCCCGGCGAGACGCTGGCGCTCGTTGGTGAATCGGGCTGCGGCAAGTCGACGACCGGCCGCATGATCCTGCGCCTGATCGAGGCGACGGCCGGCACCATCCGCTTCGCCGGTCGCGACGTCCGCGCTCTCAATCGCGGTGCCTTGCGCGAGTTGAGACGCGATATGCAGATCATCTTCCAGGACCCCTACGCGTCGCTGAACCCGCGCCTCACTGTCGGCCAGGCGCTGGCCGAGCCGCTGCGGCTGCATGGGCTGGCCTCGGGTCCGGCGCTGCGCCGGCGTATCGACGAACTCCTGACCGAGGTCGGCCTCTCGGCCTGGCATGCGCTGCGCTATCCGCACGAATTCTCGGGTGGCCAGCGCCAGAGGATCGGCATCGCCCGCGCGCTCGCATCGCAACCCAAGCTGATCGTCTGCGACGAGCCGGTGTCGGCGCTCGACGTCTCGATCCAGGCGCAGGTGATCAACCTGTTGCAGGATCTGAAGCGCAAGCTCGGTCTCTCCTACATCTTCATCGCCCACGATCTCGCCGTGGTGCGCCACATCAGCGACCGCGTCGCCGTCATGTATCTCGGCAAGATCGTCGAGCTGGCGCCCAAGCGCAGCCTGTTCGCCCGGCCGCGCCATCCCTACACACAAGCGCTGCTGTCGGCGGTGCCGGTGCCCGATCCCTCGGCCCAGCGCGCCCGCATCCGCCTCACCGGCGACGTGCCGAGTCCGCTCAATCCGCCGCCGGGCTGCCGCTTCCACACCCGCTGCGCCCATGCCCAGGATCGCTGCAAGGTCGAGGAGCCGCAGCTGCGTCCACTTGATAAAGCAAGTGGCGCCGAAGGCCAGGTCGTCGCCTGTCACTATGCCGAGACGATCGTGCCGCCGGTCATCGTGCCGGAGAACGAACCACCTTATGCCCGCCGCCTGGCGGCGCTGCGCAAGCTCGCCGTGGCCGCTTAGGCGTCAGGTACACCTGAGGTCGTAGAATATTCGAAGTGCAGCGGCGTCTCGGGATGGACCAATGCATAGGCCGAGCGCGCCGCGATGGCCGCTTCGGAAAATCCGGTGAGGATCAGCTTCAGTTTGCCCGGATAGGTGACGACGTCGCCGATGGCGAAGATGCCGGGTTTGCTGGTGGCGGCGGTCGACGGTTCGATGGCGATCTGGTTACGCTCGAGCTCGAGGTTCCAATCGGAGATCGGACCCAGCGACATAGATAGGCCGAAGAACGGCAGCAGCGCATCGGCCTCGATCCGCCTGGTCGCCCCTTCGAGCGTGGCGACGGTGACGGCCTTGAGCTGGCCGCCGTGCCCCTCCAGCCCATGAAGTTGATACGGCACGACGAGATCGATCCTGCCCGCCTTGGCCAGCGCCTTGAGCCTGGCCTCGCTCTCCGGCGCGGCGCGGAACTTGTCGCGACGGTGAATCACCGACACATGGGCCGCGACCTCGGCCAGGGACAGCGCCCAGTCGACGGCGGTGTCGCCGCCGCCGGCGATCACCACGCGCTTGCCACGGAAGGTCTCGCGTTGCGTGACGTAATAGAAGACGCTCTTGCCTTCAAAAGCTTCGATACCGGCCAGCGGCGGACGGTTGGGGCCGAAGGCGCCGACGCCGGCCGCCACGATCACCGCCCGGGCCTGGATGACGGTGCCCTTGGAGGTGGTGACCTGCCAGAACCCGCCGCTCAGAGCCTCCAGCGCCTGGACCTGCTCGCCGAGATGATAGACGGGCCGAAAGGGCGCGGCCTGGGCCTTCAGCCGGACCACCAGCTCGGCCGCCTCGATGCGGGGAAAGCCCGGGATGTCGTAGATCGGCTTTTCCGGATAGAGCGCCGTGCATTGGCCGCCGGCGTCGTCGAGCACGTCGACGACATGGCAGTTGAGCCGGACCATGCCGCATTCGAACACGGCGAACAGGCCCACGGGGCCCGCGCCTACGATCACGACGTCGGTCTGGTGCGAATGTCCGTTGGCCATGGTCCTAACGTGGCGAAGGGAAGGCACAAAATAAAGCCCCCGGCCCCATCGGTTTCAACGATGGGACCGGGGGCGAAATTGGTAGCTGGGGGCGGACTTGAACCGCCGACCCCGGCATTATGAGTGCCGTGCTCTAACCAGCTGAGCTACCCAGCCATGGGTGGGGGCTTTTATGCGGGCGGAGCGAGGGCTGTCAAGAAACGCGCGAAACGCCTTATTTCTCGCGCATCGTGCGTTCGTCCCAAAGGCGGACCAGATAACCATCCGGGTCGGCGAGTTCCGCGCCCCAGCCCCAGAAATTCTTCTGCGGCCCGTGGGCGAATGCCACGCCGCGCGCCGACCATTCGGCGAAAATCGCATCGACGTCATCGACCTGAAACCACAAGGCAATGCCATTCGGCACGACGTCGCCCTTTTCCTGCAGGAAGATCGCAAAACCCTCGCCGTCCTGCAGCGCGACGGTGCGTCGATCCGGAACCTCGAACTCGACCTTCAGGCCGAGCGTGGAGATGTACCAGTTGCGCGAGCGCGCGAGGTCGCTCACCGGGATGTTGAGGTGATCGAACTTCATCACGACGCGAAGCGCCTTATGAAACCTCCACCCAGGACGCGGCTGCCGGTCGCGGCATCGTAGACCACGCAGGCCTGGCCGGGCGAGATACCGATCTCGGGTTCGGCGAAGTGGACGGACGCCCCACCATCGGACAGTTCGATTTCGGCCGGGCGAAGTGCCTGGCTCGACCGCACCCGGACCTGCACCGGGATGCGGCCTTCCAGCGCCGGGCCGATCCAGTTCAGGTCGTAGAGCGCGATATCCGTTCGGCCGAGTGCGCTGCGCGGGCCGACGACGACGCGGCGCGCCTCGGGATCGAGCCGCACGACATAGAGCGGGTCGTTGTCCGTGCCGTCGCGCTCGCCCAATGCCAGTCCGCGGCGCTGGCCCACGGTGAAATGCACGATGCCGCCGTGGCGGCCGACCATGCGGCCCTGCAGGTCGACGATCTCGCCGGGCTCAACGGCCTCGGGCCGGAGCTTCTGCACGACGGCGGCATAATCGCCGTTGGGTACAAAGCAGATGTCCTGGCTGTCGGGCTTCTCGGCCACCGGCAGGTCGAAGCGTTCGGCCAGCGCCCGTGTCTCGCTCTTGGGCAGGTGCCCCAGCGGGAAGCGCAGGTAGTCGAGCTGCTCATGTGTCGTGCCGAACAGGAAGTAGCTCTGGTCGCGTGCCGGATCGGCGCCGCGATGCAGTTCCGGCCCGGCCTCGCCCATCACGCGCTGGACGTAGTGGCCGGTCGCCAGAGCCTCGGCGCCGAGCTCGCGCGCTGTCTTGAGCAGGTCGCGGAACTTCACGGTGCGGTTGCAGGCGATGCAGGGTACCGGCGTCTCGCCACGCACATAGGCATCGGCGAAGGAATCCATCACTTCGGCGCGGAACCGGCTTTCGTAGTCGAGAACGTAGTGCGGTATGGCGAGGCGCTCGGCCACCTGGCGGGCATCCTTGATGTCCTGGCCGGCGCAGCAGGCACCCTTCTTGCCGACGGCAACGCCGTGGTCGTAGAGCTGCAGGGTGACGCCCACGACGTCATAGCCCTGTTCCTTCAGCAACGCGGCCGTAACCGACGAATCGACGCCGCCCGACATCGCCACCACCACGCGGGTGTCGACGGGTGCTCTTTCCAGACCGAGGGAATTGCGGGCCATGACGGGGCTTATATAGGCCCCGCCCTGCGGGCGTGCCAGCTAGTCGCGCCGCGGAGTGGTGTCGCGGACCGCCTTGGCGACGCCGTTACGGTCGTAGACGATCTGGACGCGGTCGCCCATCTGGACGTCGCCGTCGTCGGGCTGTGCGATCTTCACTTGCCCGCCATCGTCCTTCTGCACCGTCACCTCGATGCCGCGCCGGGAACTGCCGCGGTCGATGGCGGTACCGGCAATGGCACCGCCGATTGCGCCCAGGAGGCCGCCCACCACCGCGCCGCCCACCGAATTCGTGGTAGCGGCGCCGATGGCAGCACCGCCCGCGGCGCCGACGCCGCCGCCGATCAAGGTACCGTCATTCACGCCCGAGCTGCTGCCGCGGATCGGCACTTCGTGAATGGCGACGACCCGCCCAGTCTCGCCGCGATAGCCACCGGCCGCCGATGTGTTGACCACGCCGGGCTGAACGCCGCCGCTGCTGCCGTTGCAGGCAGCCAGACTGGCGGCCAGTGCCAGCGACATCAAAAACCGGAAACGCCATCTGCCGTACATCGAACAACCATCCTTCACACAGATCGACTCAATCCCGCGAACGTGTCGTATCGCGCACGACTTTGGCCACGCCCTGGCGGTCCTGCACGATCTGAACGCGATCGCCGAGTTGGACATCGCCGTCGTCACGCTGTGCCACCGTGATCCTCTGACCATCGTCGCGCTGCACCACCACCTCGATACCTCGACCGGTGCCGTGCTGGCCGTCGACGATGGTGCCGGCGATGGCGCCGCCGACGGCGCCGAGCAATGCGCCGACAAGCATGCCGGCGACCGAATAGCCGCTGGAGGCGGCGCCGAGGGCCGCTCCGCCGGCCGCTCCGATCACGCCGCCCATCATCCCGCCGTTGCCCGATCCGCCGCCGGCGCCCCGCAGGCTGATCTCGTTGATCGACACCACCCGTCCGCTGCCACCGACGGCCGCGACACTTCCGTTGGCCGCGCCCGGCGCTGCTGCAGACGTGCTGACGATGCCGGGTTGGACCGCGCCAGACTCACAAGCGGTCAGCCCTGCTGCCAGCAACAGCGGCAGCAGCAGAAAACGCCCCCACTTCCCGATCATGACGGCCTCCCACCGGCCCAGTTTCGTCGCCATTTTCGACCAAATTGCGGCGTCAGGCTAGTCGCGCTCCTCGATCCAGGCGGCCTGGATGGCCTCCAGAATCTTCTCATTGGAGCGGTTGGGATCGTCCTCGAAGCCCGGCAACTCCATCACCCAGCGGTGCAGGTCGGTAAACCGCAGGTTGACATTGTCGATGTCGGGGTGACGTTCCTCGAGTTCTATCGCGATATCGTGAACGTCGGTCCAGCGCAGCTTGCCCGCCATCGGCCTCTCCTACTTGTCGACCATCATGTTGCGGGTCGCCGCCGGCAAACGCACCACCAGGCCGTCGAGCGCGTCGCTCATCAGGATCTGGCAACCCAGGCGCGAGGTATGGGTCAGACCGAAGGCGAGATCGAGCATATCCTCCTCGTCCTCGCTGGCCGGCGCCAGCTTTTCGAACCATTCCTTTTCGACGACGACATGGCAGGTCGAGCAGGCGAGCGAGCCCTCGCATGCGCCCTCGATATCGACATGGTTGCGGTGGGCGATCTCGAGCACCGACAGACCGATCGGCGCATCCACTTCCTTGCGCGACCCGTCCTTGAGAATGAACGTCAACTTCGGCATCGAATGCTCCGCTACTCCCCGACTCTGCTTTCCAGTTCGCCGACCGACAGTCCGGCCAGCGCCTCGCGAATGCCGCGATCCATGCGCCGCTCTGCAAATGGTTTGGACAAGGTCTCCAGCGCCTCGGCGGCGGCGTTGATCGCGTCCCGGTCGTCGCCGGCGATCGCGGCATCGAGACGGGCGCGGCCTTCATCGATGGCGGCGCGCTCTTCCGCCGTAAGGAGGGCGCCATCCTTGGCGAGTGCGGCGTCGAGCGCCAGGAGGCTGCGCCT
>JACPVT010000136.1 GCA_016191685.1 Rhodospirillales bacterium
CGTGTTCCTGTTCCTGATCGTGCTGCGGCCGGCGCTGCCGCAGGCCAGGCTCTGCGATGTCACCGACCACGACGCGCGCGCCATGTACGTGCGCATCGAGGCGGTGATGCTGCTGATCATCCTGGCACGCATCCTGGGCCAGGTGCTGCACGCCATCGGCACGCCCCAGCCCGCCATCGCCGCCTACCAGGCGATCGGCGCCGCGATCTATGTCGCGGCCTTCATCTGGCTGGTGCGTGGCTCGCGCGCCGCTGCCGCCCAGTGGTTCGGCGGCCTCGGCAAGGTGGCGCCGCTGATGGGCGTCGTCGGCCGCAACTGGGTGCCGGTCGGCGTCACCTTCTTCGCAGCCCTTGGCCTCACCCAGGTCTACGGCGCCATATCGGGCCTTACCCATGTCGTCAGCGCCATGCTGCTGACCGTCGTACTCGTGGTCGGCGTGCTGCTGTTCGAGACTTTCATGCAGGCCTTCGTGCGCAGGCTCGATTCGCAGCTCGAGGGCGGCACGCCGGCCGGCGACGCTCCCAAGCTGCCCGACGTGATCGCACGTTGCGTGCGCGTGGCGGTGCTGATCGGCGTAGCCGTCACCATCGCCGAAAGCTGGGTCGTCCAGGTCCTGGCGCTCGCCGATGAAGACCAATGGGACGCGATCACGCGTTCCTCGCGGACCGCGGGGTTCACTCTGTTCATGGCCTTCGTGCTGTGGGAGCTCTTCAAGTATTCGACCGATCCCTACATGGCGCGCAAGAACAAGGACGCGGCCGCCGCGATCGCCGACGGCGACGCCTCGGGGCCGCCGGCCTCGCGCATCAGCACCATGATGCCGCTGTTGCGCATGGCGGCGGCGATCCTGATCGGTGTCATCGCGGTGATGGTGGCGCTGGAATCGTTCGGCGTGAACATCACGCCGCTGATCGCCGGCGCCTCGGTATTCGGCATCGCCATCTCGTTCGGCAGCCAGACGCTGGTCAGGGACATCGTATCCGGCATCTTCTACCTGTCCGACGATGCCTTCCGCGTCGGCGAATACATCGACTGCGGCAAGGCCAAGGGAACCGTGGAAGGCTTCACACTGTGGTCGCTCAAGCTGCGCCACCAGAACGGCCAGGTGCACACCATCCCGTTCGGACAGCTGGGCCAGATCACCAACTTCAGCCGAGACTGGATCACGGTGAAGTTCAACATGCGCTTCGCGGGCGGCACCGACATCGAGAAGCTGCGCAAGGCGGCCAAGAAGATCGGCAGCGATATAGCCGAGATGCCGGCCTTCAAGGCCGACCTGCTGGCGCCCTTCAAGATGCAGGGCGTGGCCGACATCGCCGAGAATGCGCTGCTGGTCAGGTTCAAGTTCACCGCCCGGCCGGGCAACCCCGCCGCCATCCAGCGCGAGGCGGTGAAACGCATGTTCAATACCTTCCCGGCAATGGGGATCGAGTTTGCCAGAGAAGGCGCGGCCGTGGTGGTGAACACCGGCGGACCGACGGTGGATTCCGCCGCGGCGGGATCCGTTCAGACCGAAGATGCGAAACCGCCGGTCGCGCCGGCGCCGGCGCAGGCCGCGGCGGGCTGACCGCGACGGCACGAGGATCGGCAGCGACCGTTAGGAAAACTGCCGGCGCGCATGACATGGACTAGGGGCAACGCGCCCGCGTGCGTCATGCTAGTGTGCACCGCGAATAATTTGCGGAGGGCAGTGGCAGATGAGCGTGCGTGCGGGACGTGAGTTCCTGGCAATCCCGGGGCCGACGACGGTGCCGGACGAGGTGCTGCGGGCAATGCATCGCCCGGCGGTGGACATCTATTCCGGCCCGCTGCTGGCGCTGACCGACAGCCTGTTGCGCGACGTCGCCCGCGTCTTCAACACCAAGGGGCGCGCCTACATCTACATCGCCAACGGCCACGGCGCCTGGGAGGCCACGCTCACCAACGTGCTGAGCAAGGGCGACAAGATCCTGGTGCTGGAGAGCGGCCGCTTCGCGATCGGCTGGGGCGACAATGCGCGCCGCATGGGCGTCGAGGTCGAGGTGCTGAAGGGCGACATGCGCCGCGCCGTGCGGCCGGCCGAAGTCGAGGCGCGGCTCAAGGCCGACAAGGAAGGTGCCATCAAGGCCGTGCTGGTGGCGCAGATCGACACCGCGTCGGGCGTGGTGAACGACATCGAAGCGATCGGCAAGGCGATGCGCGCGGCCAAGCATGATGCGCTGCTGATGGTCGATGCGGTGGCCTCGCTCGGCTGCATGCCGTTCGAGATGGATGCCTGGGGCGTCGATGTTGCCATGTCGGGCTCGCAGAAGGGCATGATGACGCCGCCGGGCCTGGGCTTCGTCGCGGCCAACGACCGAGCGCGCGAGGTGCACAAGAAGGCGGGCCTGCGCACGCCTTACTGGGACTGGACCGAGCGCGAAGGCGCGCAGCACTACCAGAAATACGCCGGCACGCCGCCCGAGCACCTGCTGTTCGGCCTGCGCCAGGCGCTCGACATGCTGTTCGAGGAGGGTCTCGACAAGGTGCACCGCCGGCACCGGCTGCTGGCCGAGGCGGTGCGCCGCGCCGTCGGCGTCTGGTCGGAGGGCCAGGCGATCGGCTTCAACATCATCGAGCCCCAGGAACGTTCCGACTCGGTCACCTGCGTGCTCACCAACGGCCACGACCCCGAGGCGATCCGCGCCTACTGCAACAAGCAGTGTGGCGTGATCCTGGGCCACGGCATCGGCGATCTCTCGGGCAAGGCTTTCCGTGTGGCCCACATGGGCCACGTCAACGCACCGATGGTGCTGGGCACGCTCAGCGTGATCGAGATGGGCCTCAACGCGCTCGGCATCCCCCACGGCAGGGGCGGCGCGCAGGCCGCGATCGACTGGCTGGGCGCCGAGGTGAAGGCCTAGGCACTACGAGCGAGGCGCAACTCCCGCCGGGACTGAAACGAAAAGAGCGCCTCCACGGAGGCGCTCTTTCTATTCAAAGGCTCGAGGCCTTGGTCAGCGTCGCCACAAACCGCGCTTGGGCTTCTCCGGCGGAACGTCCGCGACCGGGATCACCGGGATGACCGGAGCCGGAGGCGGCTCCGGTGCTTGCAGAACGACAGGCTCGGGCGTCGGAGCCGGCATGTAGGGCGGCGCTGGCTGCGGCGGCGGGGCCGCTTCGACGTTCACCGGCGGGCCGGGATCGTAGGGCGCTTGCTCGCGCGGCGCCGGTACCGGCTCGGCATCGTTCCCGTGGCTTGTTGGAGCGTCGGAGGCGAACTCCTCCGAGGTGTAGTCGTTGTCGCGCGGCGCGTGCTCGCCGTTGGGTTCGCCTTCGCCGGGTTCGCGGCGCCGGCGCCGGCCGCCGCGGCGGCCACGGCGGCGGCGGCGGTCGCCATCGCCCTCACGGTCGCCGCCGGGACGCCGTTCGCCCTCGGCGTGGGCGCCTTCGCCTTCGGCTCTCTCGCCATCCTGTTCGTCACGTGGCGACTGATCGTGGCCGTTCTCGGCCGCGCCGTTTGGACCGCGGTCGTCGGCAGCATAGTCCTCGCCGGCAGCCCGGGGAGCTCGATCTGCGCC
>JACPVT010000137.1 GCA_016191685.1 Rhodospirillales bacterium
GGTGCGGGTCCTGGCGGCGGCGACGCCTGCCGAATGGGCGGTCCACGACCGTGGCGCCAAGATCGCCGCGCTGAGTGCGGTGGCGATCTATGCCTTCTGGCGGTTCTTCAAGTATCGCATGGATTCCTACATCGCCTCCAACCCGCTGCCCTCGGCCGATTCCACCGCCGAGAACGAAGACGAGGTCCAGATCGCGGCGTCGCGGCTGCGCACGCTGATGCCGCTGCTGCGCGCCGTCGCCGGCGGGGTGATCGCCGTGATCGGCGGCCTGCTGGTGCTGTCGGAGCTGGGCGTCAACATCACGCCGCTGATCGCCGGCGCCTCGGTGCTGGGCCTCGCCGTGTCGTTCGGCAGCCAGTCGCTGGTGCGCGACATCGTGTCGGGCGTGTTCTTCCTCGCCGAGGATTCGTTCCGCATCGGCGAATACGTCGACTGCAGCAAGGTCAAGGGCACGGTCGAGGGCTTCAGCGTCCGCTCGCTCCGGCTGCGCCACCAGAACGGCCAGCTCCACATCGTGCCGTTCGGCCAGGTCGGGCACATCACCAACTTCAGCCGCGACTGGACGGTGGTGAAGTTCACCCTGGCCTTCATGCAGGGAACCGACATCGAGCTGTTGCGCAAGACGGTGAAGAAGATGGGCCTCGACATGATGACGGAGCCGGCGTTCAAGTCCGTCCTGATGCAGCCGCTCAAGATGCAGGGCGTCGTCGACATCAAGGACAGCAGCGTGATTGTGCGCTTCAAGTACATGGCGCGACCGAACAATCCCGGCATCGTTCAGCGTATTGCCGTCCGCCGCATGTACGATACGTTCCCGGCGCTCGGCATCCAGTTCGCCCAGGCAACCACCTTCCAGATGCCGGCCGCATTCGCGCCGCCGCAGCCTCCGCCGGCGCCAGCACCGGCTCCAGCGCCGGCCGCCAAGGCTGCCGAGTAGCACATCGCCCATCACGATTGAGGAGAGACACCATGGAAAAGCGTAGACTCGGCAAATCCGACCTCGAATTCGCGCCCGTCGCCTTCGGCGGCAACGTCTTCGGCTGGACGGCCGACGAGGCCGTCTCGCACAAGCTGCTCGACGCTTTCGTCGATGCCGGCTTCTCCTTCGTCGACACCGCCGACGTCTATTCGCGCTGGGTGCCTGGCCACAAGGGTGGCGAGTCGGAGGCGATCATCGGCAGCTGGCTGAAGAAGAATCCGGCCAAGCGCGAAAAGGTCCTGATCGCCACCAAGTGCGGCATGGAGATGCCGTCCGTGGGCCAGGGCCTGTCGCGCAAGCACATCGAGGGGTCGGTGGACGCCTCGCTCAAGCGCCTCAACACCGACCGCATCGACCTCTTCCAGTCGCACAGGGACGACGCCGCGACGCCGCAGGAGGAGACACTCTCGACCTACGGCGATCTCGTGAAAGCGGGCAAGCTGCGCTTCATCGGCGCGTCGAACTTCGAGGCACCGCGCCTTGCCGAGGCCGCCAGGATCTCGAAGGACAAGGGCCTGCCGCGCTACGAGAGCCTGCAGCCGCACTACAATCTGATGGAGCGCGGCCTGTTCGAGGGTGCGCTGGAGAACGAGTGCCTGAAGGAGGGGATCGGCGTGATCCCCTACTACTCGCTGGCCAGCGGCTTCCTCTCGGGCAAGTACCGCTCCGAGGCCGATGTCGGCGACGCCAAGCGCGGCGGCGGCGTCAAGAAATACATCAACCCCAAGGGCCTTGGCGTGCTGAAGGCGCTGGACGACGCGGCAAAGAAGACCGGCGCCAATCCGGCGCAGGTGGCGCTCGCCTGGCTGATGCAGCGGAAGTCGATCACCGCGCCCATTGTCAGCGCCACCAGCCTGAAGCAGCTCGACGACATCGTGAAGTCGGCGACCATCAAGCTCGATCCGGAGTCGCTTGCCGCCATCGACAAGGCGAGCGCGCCGGCCTGAGGGAACAAACGTGCTCGTCTTTCGCCAGCTCTTCGATCCGACCTCGTCGACCTACACCTATCTGCTGGGGTGCAGCGTCTCGGGCGAGGCGGTGCTGATCGACCCGGTGTTCGAGCAGGTGAGGCGGGACGCCGCCCTCATCGGCGAGCTCGGGTTCAAGCTCGCGTGGTCTCTCGAGACGCACGTCCATGCCGATCACGTCACCGGTGGCTGGCTGCTGAAGCAGAAGCTCGGCGCCGCGATTGCACTCTCGGCCGTGAGCGGCGCCGAGGGCGCCGACCGGCTGCTGCAGGACGGCGATCGCATCGAGTTCGGCCGGCGGAGTCTCGAAGCGCGCGCGACGCCCGGCCACACCAACGGCTGCATCACCTACGTGCTCGACGACGAGTCGATGGCCTTCACCGGCGACTGCGTGCTGATCCGCGGCTCCGGCCGCACCGACTTCCAGCAGGGCGATGCTCGCGCTCTCTACCGCTCGGTGCGCGCGCGGGTCTTCTCGCTGCCCGATTCCTGCCTGCTCTATCCGGCGCATGATTACCGCGGCCTCACCGTCACCAGCGTGGCCGAGGAGAAGAAGTTCAATCCGCGGCTGGGCGGCGAGATCGCCGAGGCCGACTATGCCGGCTACATGAAGAATCTCGACCTGCCGCACCCCAAGAAGATCGACGAGGCGGTGCCGGCCAACCTGCGCTGCGGACGGCCTGGCAACGAGACTGTCGTGCCGCCCGATCCCAGCTGGGCGCCGCTGCGCTTCACCTTCTCCGGGGTCTGGGAGATCGAGCCGCACTGGCTGGAGGAGAATCTCTCGAAGGTGCGCGTGCTCGACGTGCGCGAGCCGGCCGAATTCACCGGCCCGCTCGGCCACATCCGCGGCGCCACCCTGATCCCGTTGGGCGAGCTCGCGGCCCGGGCCGGCGAGCTGCCGAAGGACAAGCCGGTGATCGCCGTCTGCCGCGCCGGCAGCCGCTCGGCCCATGCCACCGCGATCCTGCAGAAGGCGGGATTTGCCGACTTCGCCAACCTCCCCGGCGGCATGCTGCGCTGGCGCGCCGAAGGCCGCGGCGTCGAGGGCGGTGCGGCCTAGGTCAGAAGCCGTAGAGCTTCGACGGCGTGTCGATCAGCATGGTGCGCCGCACCGCCTCGTCGGGCACCCACTCCTCGAACCATTTCAGCGTCTTGGCGTAGGTCGTGACACGATCGAGGCCGGTGTCGGTGTGCGGCCAGTCGCTGGCCCACATCAGCCGCGAAGGGCCGAAGGCGTCGAGCAGCATCGGCGTCGCAGCGCGCGCCCGCTCGGCGCCGACGCGGTAGGCGCCGGACATCACCACCCAGACGCGCCCGCTGGCGGCGCTGTCCAGCAAGACCTTGAAGCCGGGATCGCGCAACGGCCCCAGGGTGCGGTCGAGCATGCCGTAGTGCGGGACCACGACCTTGTGCCCGCCGTCCAGCAGCAGCGGCAGGATCTCGGGCAAGCGCTTGCTTTCGACATAGAGATGGATCGGCCAGTCGCGTTTCAATGCCTCGCCCAGCATGTCGCGATAGGCCGACCATTGCGGCGTCGGCAGGCCGAAGATGGGAAAGCGCAGGCCACGCACGCCGATCTCCGTCAGCCCCTCCCAGTCGTGCGGTGTGATCGCAATCGAGGGCGACACCCAGGGCACGCCGCGGAAGCGGCCGGGCTCGGCGCGCAACGCCTCGAACAGGTAGGTATTGTCGAAGCCCAGGAAGGAGGGCTGCAGCAGCACCGCGCGGCCGACGCCGTTGCCTTGCGCGAGATCGAGCAGCGTCTGCCACGAGGCGTCGTAGTTGGGCGCATAGCGCGCATTGGCGGCGGGCGCGAGGCCGCGCACGAAGACGTGGCAATGCGCGTCGATCCACGGCGGCGTTGCGGCCTCGGCCGGCAGCGTCGCCGCGGCGAGCGCCCCCGACGTGAAGACGCAGCGGCCGAGCTTCATGCGCCGAGTGTAGCGTCGCGCGACGTCTCGCGGAGCGTCAGCAATGTTGCGAACGAGACGGCGGCGGCGGCCATCACCAGGAAGGCGGGGCTGAGGTCCATATGGCTGCGCGAGACCAGCCAGGTCGCGGCGAGCGGAGTCACGCCGCCCACGATGCCGAAGGCGATGTTGTAGCCCAGCGCCACGGCGGTGCAGCGCACGCGCGCCGGAACCGCCTCGGTCAGCAGCGCCGGCATGATGCCGAGGAAAAGACCGGCCGCGACGACGAAGGCGAGCTGGCCCGCGAGCTGCAGCGCGAAGGAAGGGTGGTGCATCAGCCACAGGAACGGCCAGGCGCCGGCGAAGCCGATCGCAAGGGCTGCGAACACCACCGGCCTGCGGCCGACACGGTCGCCCAGCCAGCCCGCGACGATTGTCATGGGCAGGAGCGCCACCATGCTGATCGTGTTGATCTCCAGCGCCTGCGCCTGCGATGTCGCCTCGACCGCCTGCAGCCACGTCACGATGTAGAGGAACATCAGGTAGAAGCCGACTGCGCCGAAGAGGGTGACGCCTGCCACGCGCAGGACGATGCCGCTATGGTTGGCAAGCGTGTCGATCAGCGGCGATTTGGCCGCCCGTGGGCGCGGCGGCTCGGCGTCGGGCAGGCGCCGGATCCACCAGCCGACCGCGCCGACCAGCAGGCCGAGCAGGAAGGGAATGCGCCAGCCCCACTCTGCCAGCGCATCGGCCGGCAACAGGGCGGCGAAGGCAGCCCCCGTCGCCGAGCCCAGCAGGAAGCCGCCAGTGGCGGCGAGCGAGGCCACGCTGCCTGTCAGGCCGCGCCGTCCCGGCGGCGCCTGCTCGACCAGGAAGATCATGGCCATGCACGCCTCGCCGCCGACCGAGAGGCCCTGGATCATGCGCAGCAGTGTGAGCAGGATGGGTGCGGCGACGCCCAGCGTCGCGTGGCCCGGCAGCACGCCGACCAGGAACGTCGGCAGCGCCATGGCGGTGATGGAGAAGGTGAGGGCGGCCCGCCGGCCGAAGCGGTCGCCGATATGGCCGACGACGATGCCGCCCAGCGGCCGCATCAGGTAGCCCAGCGCGAAGATGCCGAAGGCCGCCAGCACCTGCGCCAGCGGATCCTCGGCCGGGAAAAACACGCGGCCGATCGTGGCGGCGAAATAGCCGTAGATCGCGAAATCGTACCATTCGAGCAGGTTGCCGATCATGCCGGCGGCGATGGTGCGACGGGGACCCGGGGGCTGCATTCCCCCGACTATGCCAGAAGCGCTCTTCCTTCTCGACAGCGCGCGCCGTCGCGCGCGCCATCGTCAGGCAACATCATCGTCAGGCAAAACCGTCAGGCGACGGCGCGATGGGCCGGGCCCTTTCCCTGGGCGAAGACGATCTGGTTGCCGTCGGGATCGACGACGATGGCAAGTGCCACGCTGTCGGAATTGCTCGCCTGCTTGATGGCGATGCCCTTGGCCTTGAGGTCGGCGATGCGGGCCTCGACGTCGGTCTCGACCAGCGTCACCGACGAGGCGCCGGCCCGTCCCGAGTCCTGGAAGACGCGGATCCAGCCGCCGTCGCTGAACTCCCATTCCGCGGAATCGGTCATCGGTCGCAGGTCGGGCTGGCGGCCGAGCAGCCTGACATACCAGCCGATGGCGGATGCCAGGTTGCCGACGGCGACGCCGGCCAAGGCATTCCTGGTCGTCATTTCAGGGTCCTCCGGTAAAATTCGTGCCCAAGACAACGCGCTTCAGGCGGCGGCGTTCCCCGTCACGTTCCGGTTGCCGGTGAAATCTGCGTGACCGCTGAAACGGACGACTCTGCTTGCTCGACCGTCTGTTGCTTCCTACCCTTCCGCCGCGGGCCTCAAAGGACCGGGAGGAGAAATCAATGACGCGGTTTTGCCTCACCCTCGCCGTGCTTGCCGCCATCGGCGCGGCGCACGCCCAGCAACAGCCCCCAGCAGGCTCCATGCCGCAGGGCGCGCCGGCCGCCGCGGCGCCGCCGTCGCCGCCGGAAATCCTGAAGTCCGATGCCTACGCAGCCCTGCTCGCCGAGCTCCGGCAGGGCGGCTTTGTGATCTATTTGCGTCACGCCGTGACGGCCACGACGCCTGAACCTGCCGTCGGCGACCTCGTCGACTGTTCGTGGCAGCGCAACCTCAACGACGTCGGTCGCCGCCAGGCCGCGAACGTCGGCACCCGGCTGAAGGAGCAGGGCATCGCCGTGGCCGCTGTCGAGGCCAGCCCCTTCTGCCGCACGCGCCAGACGGCGGAACTCGCCTTCGGCCGCGCGCCGCAGGTCAACGCCGAGCTTCTCTATCACGTGACGCAGACGGCCGATCAGGTGGCGGCGGCCAACGCCCGGCTGAAAGCGCGCCTCGGCCAACGTCCGCCGGCCGGCGGCAATCTCGTGCTGGTCGGCCATTCGCCGACCATGAAGGAGGCCTCCGCCGTCGAACTGCCCGAAGGCGAGGCCGCCATCGTCAGGCCGAATGGCGACGGCAGCTTCCGCGTCGTCGGCCGGCTCACCGAAGCGGGGATCACGCCGCTTCCCTAGCTGCGTTCGATGACATGCTCGAGGCGGCGGCTAAGCAGCCAGGCCAGCGCGAGGAAGACCACCAGCATCGCCACGCCGAGACCCGATGCGGCGTCGCTCAGCGTCTTCTCGGCGACGAACCCGAAGGCATAGCCCGCTGACACCGTCGCCACTGACCACAATCCCGCCGCCACGAAGTTCAGCGCCAGGAACAGCGGCCAGGACAGCGACGAGGCGCCGTAGGCGAAACCCGCGATGCCGCGGATGCCGTAGGGAAAGCGGTGGACCAGGACCATCCAGAGCGCGTGGCGGTCGGCCAGCCGCGCCACCAGCCGCACCGCGCGCTCAATGCGCGGCCAGCGGCCGAGCCAGCGCGTGCCGAAGCGCCGCCCGACCCAGAAGCGGATCACGTCTCCCGTGAAGGTGCCGACCCAGCACACCGCGATCAGCGGCCCGACCTCGAGCGCGCCGGCCTGGGCCGCATAGCCCGCGAAGATCGCCAACAGCAGCGTGTGCGCCATCGCGTAGCCGAACATGAAGCTGTAGGCCACGTCGCCATGGTGATGGATGAGGCCGAGGAAGGCCTCGAGGCTGGTCGGGAACATCGTACCTCCTCCCTACTGGAGGACCGTGGAGTGTGACAAGCTCCCGTCAGTCGAAGTGGAGGCACGGGTGCGATTTCACAGCGGGATGTTGCTTCCGGCGGTCGCGCTCGCGGTCGTGGCCGGCGCCCTCTGCCTCGCCCCACGCCTTGGAGCGGCGCAGACGCAACAGCAGCTCGAATTGTGCAGTGCCGACTATGGCCGGGAGCAGGGCTTCTTCGCCAATGGGCCGACCCGGGAAGTCATGATGGCAAACTGCACTGCCATCATTCAGTCCGTCAAAATCGCCGATGAGATCCGCGCGGAAGCTCTTATGACCCGCGGCATCCTGTACATGAACAAGTCCGACTACGACCGCGCGCATGCCGATTTCCAGAATGCCGTCCCGCTCCATCCTCGGTCTGCCCGTGCCTTATACTGGCGGGCCCGCGGGTATGGCCTGAAGGATGACTACGCCCGCGCCATTGCCGGCTACGACGAGGCGATCCGGCTCGATCCCGATCGTCAGGAAGCTTGGTTCTACCGCGGGCTCGCCTATCGCAAGAAGGACGACTTCGGCCGCGCCATCGCCGACTGGACCGAAGCGATCAGGCTCAATCCCAAATACTCCAGGGCAATCTATATCCGCGGCCAGGCCTACGAGGCCACAGGCGACTACGACCGTGCCATTGCCGACTACGACCAGGTCATACGACTCTCGGGCGAACATTATCCCTATGTGTTCAATAGTCGAGGCAACGCCTGGTTCGGCAAGAAGGACTACGACCGCGCCCTGGCCGACTACGAGGTGGTGCTGAAGATTGATCCCAAACACGCCGTCGCGCTCTATGCCCGCGGCGTGACGCGCAAGCGCAAGGGCATCGCCGGCGGCGACGCCGACATTGCGGCCGCCGTAAAGCTCTCGCCCGGCGTTGCCAGGACGGCCGAGGCCGATGGGGTGAAGTGACCGCCCCTACCGGAACCGGTCGTCGAGCTCGGCCCAGCGCGACGAGCCTTCCTTGAACACCACGAGGAACAGTTCGCGGAAGAGCTGCTCGATTCGGGGATCGGTCGGGCCCGAGGCGTCGGTCCGCGCAGTGGTGTAGGACAGCATGCGGTCGTTCCGGCAGTAGATCGCATAGACGTAGAACACGCCCGGCCGGTTGGCGCGGAAGCGCACGGGCTCGCCGGCGCACACCGGATCGGCGTTGAGATTGTTGGCCGCATCGAACACCAGCATCAGCCGGTAGTCCGGGCTGGGCGGCGGCGAGGGCCGCTCGTAGGTGAAGGTGAGCGCCGGCCGCGGCTTGGCCCGCTGCATTGCCGGCAGCAGGTCACGCGCCACCGTGGCCGGATCGACGCCGGGAAAGGGATTGCCCGCCAGCACGACCTGGAACGGCTTGTTGTCGGTGGCGGCCCAGAACTCGCGAAAGTCGTACTGCGGTGCGTAATAGGCGCCGCCGATAACAGCGGCCAGCGCCACAGCCGGCAATGCGGCAATGGCGGCGAGCGCGGTCGCGATTCTGTGGGGCAGACGCATGGGGAACTCCTGTGGTTGAGGCAAGCTACCGCTCCTGCCGCGGCTCGTGCCAATCAGGCTTCCGTGAGGCTCGCGTGTCTCACCTTATATCCTCCGTAGTCACGGGCGCGGGTTGATCACGGCGTCCCTGTCGTGGAGGTAGAGCCCGCGGCAATCCCGGGGTGCCGACCAGTTGGGATGGGACCACTTGCTCGGCCGGCGGATGGCGACGGCGTATTGGTTGGGGTCGTCGAGCGAGAGGCTGACGAAGCACTGCATGTCCTCGCCGCCGCTGCGGTAGCCGCTCACTTCGAACACCGGACCGACGATGGCGGGCAGGCGGACGCCGGCGGCGCGGAGGTCGGCATAGAGCCTGTCGATCGCACGCTCGTCGCGCATCACCGGGTAGGAGGCGAGCTGGTCGGAGAGCGCGCCGTTCACCCTGAGCGACGACATGTTCTGCTGGATGTTCTCCAGCATGTAGCGCTTGGCCTGACGCGCCGTCATCGCCCGTACCTGCGCCGGCGACGCGGGATCGATCCAGCCGGTCGAATGGTTGCAGATGTTGAGCGCCTGTTCGGCCGGGCTGATCGGCGGGCGGGCGAGGCCGAGGGGACAGACCTTCAGGGTAAGGAATTCCTCGGTGGTGTTGATGTAGGCGAACTCTTCCTGCAGCCTGGTCATCATCGCGGCCACGAACCGGGGATCGATGCCGAGGTCGGCGGCGTAGAGCATGACCGCCGAGGTCGCGGCCCGCGCCTCGGTGAAGCCCTGGCGCCGGCCCTGCACGGGATCGCCGGCGGTCGGCGCCTGGGCGCTGTTGGGATTGAGGTAGAAGGCGTGGAAGCCGAGCTTGGCGCCGATCTCGAGGGTTTGGCGGGGCGTTCTTTCGGACGGGCCACCTGAACCATGTGCCGCGGTGCCGCCGAGGAAGGCGAGCGCGCAGGCCGACAGGCAGACGTCCTTCTTGCGCACCACGGTGGCGACGTCGTAGTCGCGGAACAGATAGCCGATCTTCAGGCCCTCGATCAGGTCGCCGCCCAGGCTGGAGAGCTCGACCGTGGCCAGCGGCGCGTTGGGCGACACTTTCGACCGGGCTTTGAGCCGCGCGAAGAGCTGCCGCATCGCTTCGGCGTCGCCCTGCCGGAAGGGACCCGAAAGGCGGATCAGGGTCGACTGGCCGGGGCCGGAACTCGCCTTGACGTCGATGTCCGCGGCCTCGGCCGTAGCGGCACACAGCCAGAGCAGGGCCGCCGACAAGCCTCCGACGATGAACCGCCCCATCACACCATACCCTTCGCGCGAGAAACGCAGGATCGCCATCAAGGTACGGGGCGCGATGTCCTGCGGATGGACACGCGGGATCACAGGGGTGTGAGGGACAGGAAGTGTGAGGAACGCGGGGCGGCGCGCCGTCGGCGCGGCTAGGTGGTGGAGCGGTCCGCTGCCCGGAGGGCGGCATCGACCAGTGTGCCGACCAGGTCCTGGCCGTGTCGGCGCGCATCGGCCGCCAGCCGGCGGTTGACCGAGCCGATCTTCCGGGGCCGCGTGCCCTTGCCCTTGAGCCACACCACGATCTCGTCACCTTGCGCGGAAAGCACCAGCGGGTCGTGCGGGGTTCCGGCTTTGAGGGTTCTGGCTTTCGCCTTCTTGCGGCGTGGGGGCGTCATCTGGCGTCTTGTCTAGCCGCTCGGCGAGCGGTCCGCCAGCACCGGCAAGTCGCACTCCACAGGAAGATTGTCTCTAAAAAAAAGGCAATAAAATCATGATGTTGTCACGGCGTCTTCATCGCTCTGGAAAGGCCTCTGGTGTTGAATGACGCCATGCAGCCGATCGACATCGCCGACTCCCTCGACCGCTTCCAATGGGAAGCTCTCCGGGCCCTTTGCGCGCCGACGCCCGACCCCAGCCGCGTGAGCGGCGCCGCCGTGGAACAGCTCCTGAGGTCCGACCTCCTGGAACTCCGTGGCGACCGCCCGTCGATCACGGCCAAGGGCCGCCAGGTGATGGTCTGTGGCTCGCCGAGCCTGTGGAATTCATAGAGTGCGGCATTTCTAATCTGGCCCGAATTTATCCCAGGATGAGCGAAGGACAGCCTAGCCGATCCCGGTGATCCCGCTCTCCCGACACAGTGACGACACGCCCGCACGGTCCGCTCCCGTGGTGCCGATGTCGACCAGCACGAAGACGGGCGCCGCTGCCGTGACCTGCAGCACGCCGATGAAGGGCGACTGGCCGACGAGGCGACCGAAGTCGTTGCGGCCATCGATGGTGCCGCAGACCGTGATCACGCCGCGGCTGTTGCGCGCTGCCCGCATCTCGCCGAATTGCGCCGAGCGGGCGTCCTTCAGCCATCTGGTCGCCCCGGTGACGACGGCTTCCTGTTGCTGCGGCGACAGGGCCACGGGCCTGCCCGCCTCGATCCGCGCGCTGGCCGCCACGTTGGGCAGGTCCTGCAGGCTGATGGGATGATGCGCAAGGTTCGCCTGGCAGGCGCTGAGCGCCGTGCATGCGGCGACGACGATGATAATGCGGCGCGGCACGATCCTGTGGCTTTCCTGTTCCCTCTCCTGGAGGGGGAGTGGCATTGCCGTCACGCAAAGGCCGCGCCAACCTCGGGAGAGCACCAGATTCCGGACACTTCGTGCCCGGCAATTTGCTATCAGTTGAGGTAGCACATCAGGAGGAACGTTTCATGGCATCGCCGCTTTTCGACCTCACCGGCAAGGTCGCCGTCGTCACCGGCTCGAGCAAGGGCATCGGCAAGTCGATCGCCATGCACCTCGCGCTGCAGGGTGCCAAGGTCGTGGTGTCGAGCCGCAAGGCGCCGGCCTGCGAGGAGGCGGCGGCCGAGATCAGGAAGGCCGGCGGTCATGCCACGGTGATCCCCTGCAACATTTCCGACAAGGCCCAGGTCGAACGGCTGTTCGCCGAGACGAAGAAGCAGCTCGGGCCGGTCGACGTGCTGGTGTGCAACGCCGCGTCCAATCCCTACTACGGGCCGAACGAGAAGCTGCCCGACGACGTCTTCATGAAGGTGATGCACAACAACATCCTGTCCAACATGTGGATGATCAATCTTTGCCTGCCCGACATGCGGGCCAAGAAGGATGGCTCGATCATGATCGTGTCGTCGATCGGCGGCGTGCGCGGATCGCCGGTGATCGGCGCCTACTGCATCTCCAAGGCAGCCGACATGCAGCTCGCGCGCAACCTCGCGCTGGAGTACGGGCCGGATAACATCCGGGTGAACACCATCGCACCCGGCCTGGTGAAGACCGACTTCGCCAAGGCGCTGTGGGACGATCCGGTCTATCTCGACAAGCGCCTGGCGACGGCGCCGCTGCGCCGCATCGGCCAGCCCGACGACATTGGCGGCCTGGCGGTGCTGCTTGCCGGCAAGGCGGGCGCCTTCATCACCGGCCAGACGCTGATCGCCGATGGCGGGGTGACGATCGGGGGGTAGTCTTTGCCTTATCTTTTTCCTCTCCCCCGCTAGGGGGAGAGGAGAAAAACGGAGGAGGAAACCATGAAACGCCTAAGCGTTCTGTTCAGCATTCTTTGCCTTCTGTTCGCCGGCGCCGCCGTCGCGCAGCCCTATCCCAGCAAGCCGGTGCGGATCATCGCGCCGTTCCCGCCGGGCGGCGTCGCCGACGTGCTGGCGCGGGCGTTGCAGCCCGGCCTGCAGGAGGCGCTGGGCCAGCAGGTCATCATCGAGAACAAGCCCGGCGCCGGCGGCAACATCGGCGCCGATCTCGTCGCCAAGGCCGATCCCGACGGTTACACGCTGCTGCTCGCGTCTGCCGGCATCCTGACGATCAACGAGTTCCTCTATTCCAAGATGCCGTTCGATCCGGCCAAGGCCTTCGCCCCCATCACCGTGGTGGGCGACATGCCCAACATCGTGGTGGTCAATCCCAAGACCGGCCTGAAGACGCTGAAGACGCTGAAGGCGCTGATCGACAAGGCCAAGGCTGAACCCGGCAAGCTCAACTTCGGCTCGGCCGGCAACGGCACCACGACCCATCTCGCCATCGTGCTCTTGGAGCAGGCGGCCAAGATCAAGCTGGCGCACGTGCCCTACAAGGGCGCGGCGCCGGCGGTGCAGGATCTCGTCGCCGGCCAGATCGACGGCCTGGTCGACAATCCGCCCCTGGTCCTGGGGCACATCAGGAACGGCACGCTGACCGGGCTCGCCTGGGCGGCCCCGCAACGCATGGCGATCCTGCCCGACGTGCCGACGGCCGCCGAAGCGGGTCTGCCGGGCTTCGAGGCGTCCTCATGGTTCGCCCTGGTGGCGCCGGCCGGCACGCCCAAGGCCGTGGTGGACAGGCTCAACGCCGAAACCGCGAAGATCCTGAAGGATCCCAAGATGGTGGAGCAGTTCGCCGCCCGCGGCGTGCGGCTGGTCGGCAACCCCGTGGCGTCGTTCACCGCGTTCATCCCCAAGGAACGCGCCCGCTGGGGCGAGATCGTGAAAACCTCGGGCGTGAAGCTCGACTGATGAGCCTCTATTACGTCCAGAAGCTGATCTACGAGCTCAACCGCGATCCGCGCACCCGCGCGCGCTACGAAGCGGGGCGCGACGCGGTTCTGGCGGAGTATCAGCTCACGGACGAGGAGAAGGGCGCGCTCGTAAAACCCGACATCGGGCTACTCTATGTGCTGGGCGTGAACGGCCAGCTGCTGATGCACTTCGCAGCGCTGCACAAGATCGAATGGCCCGACTATCTCGAGCGCATGCGGCAGGGATTGAAGGATCATGGCCAGGTGCGCGAGGGCGTCTATGCCGCCACCGGTTATGAGGGCGTCGAGGCGCATGACGCGCGCTTGAAGCAGGAACGGGAGAAGCGCTGATGCCCCTGGTCTATTGCGGCGCCTGCAGCCATGCCCCCGGCATCACCGCCCGCGCCGATCGCGCCGACACCCAGACGCGCCAGGCGCTGGAGAAGGCGTTCGGGCGCATGGGTGACGAGATTCGTGCGACCAAGCCGGATGCACTGGTGGTGATCGCGGCCGAGCATTTCGCGAACTTCTTCATGAACAACATGCCGGCCTTCGCCATCGGCATGGCCGACAGCTACGAGGGGCCAATCGAGGACGAGGCATTCCTGAAGATCAAGCGGACGACAGTGCCGGGCAACAAGGCCTTGTCGCGCAAGCTGATCGAGAAGGTGATGCAGACCGTGGACGTGGCCTATGCCGAGGAGTGGAAATTCGATCACGGGATTTCCGTGCCGCTGCATTTCCTGACACCCGACTACGACCTGCCGATCATCCCGGCCAACATCAACTGCCAGGGACCGCCGCTGGCGCCGCTCGCGCGCGCCTGGGCGTTCGGCGAGGCGCTGCGGGCCGCGGCAGATTCGGTGCCGGAGCGCATCGCGCTGATCGGCACCGGCGGCATCTCGCATTGGCCGGCGACGCCCGATTCGGGAAAGATCAACCAGGCCTGGGACCAGGAATTCCTGCGCCGCTGGTCCGCCAACGACCGCGAGGCGTTGCTCTCCTATACCGACGCTGAGACCTATCGGGACGCGGGCCAGGGCGGGTTCGAGATCCGGACCTTCATTGCAGCAGCGGCAGCAGCCCGGGGCGCAAAGGGCACGGTGCAATTCTGCGAGCCGGTGCCGATCTTCGCCGTCAGCTGCACCATCGCGCGGATGGCGGTGGCTGCTTAGTCCTTCTTCTTGAAGGTCACGACAAGGACGTCGCGATAGGCCGGCTGGGCGGGGTTCTCGGGCTCGACGGGCGTCACGCCGTGGTAGCAGCGCGCATCGTCGACCAGCGCGGCATCGAGCGGGTCGGTGAGGGTGAAGGAGCCGAGTACCCGCCTGTCGAGGTCGTGCACCGTGGTGGTGCCGCTTCTGATGTTGCGCCGGGCGATCAGCAGGACCAGCACGTAGTCGACGCCGTCGCGGTGCAGGCCTTCGGGTGTGGGCTTGCCCAGCTCACCTTGCCTAGCCTCGATGCGGAACTGGTGGCCTTCGATATGCCATTGGGCGGTCTCGGGCGCGAGCTTGCTGAACAGCGCCCGGCAGTATTCCAGGATGGTGCGCATCGAGGCACCGTCGCCGATCTCGTCGGTGATCGGCTTGAACCAGCGCTCGATGCCGCCGTTCAGCGTGTTGTAGTTGACCCCTTGGTAGTGCGGCTGGTGGGTGCCGCGTTGAATGGCGCCCTGGCGGCCGGCGTGCCAGACGCCGAAGCGGCGGCGGCGGTAGCGCCCGCCATCGCCCATGTAGGTGTCGACCTCGAGATCGCCCCAGCTGTCGGCGAAGGCCGGCCAGTCGGCCAGCGCCCCGAAGCGCACGAGGGCCGCGCGCATGTCCGAGGCTTCGACGAAGGCATATCCCGCGCGGGCGACCGCGTTGCGGATGCCCGTGGCGTTTTGCAGGCCGGTTCCGATCTCGCTCATGTGATGAGCCTATCACCACGTCACGGGACTGCCACATGAGCTAAAGTCAGGGCCGACCCGGAGGAAAACGATGCCATATGCCAGGACCGACGACGGCGTGAAACTCTACTACGAGGAAGCCGGAACGGGGGCGCCTGTCGTCTTCGTCCACGAATTCGCCGCCGACCACCGCTCGTGGGAAATGCAGATGCGCCACTTCGGCCAGCGCCATCGCTGCATCACCTACGGCGCCCGCGGCTATCCGCCGTCAGACGTCCCGGAAAAGCCCGGGAGTTACAGCCAGGAGCGCGCCACCGACGACATCGCCTCGGTGATGGATCATCTCGGGATCGACAAGGCCCATGTCGTCGGCCTCTCCATGGGCGGTTTCGCCAGCCTGCACTTCGGCCTGCGTCATCCCAGGCGCGCGCTGTCACTGGTGGTCGCCGGCGTGGGCTACGGCGCCGAGAAGGACCAGCAAGCCAAGTTCAGGGCCGAGGTCGAGGTGGTTGCCCAGTCGCTGTTGAGTGACGGCATGGCGGCCTTCGCCGAGAAGTACGCCTATGGGCCGACGCGCGTGCAGTTTGAGAACAAGGACCCGCGCGGCTTCGCCCAGTTCAAGAAGGAACTCGCCGAGCATGCGGCATTGGGCTCGGCCAACACCCAGATCGGCTGCCAGGGCCGTCGGCCGTCGCTCTACGACCTCGTCGAGCAGATGCGGGAGATGACGGTGCCGACGCTGATCCTGACCGGCGATGAGGACTGGCCTTGCCTCGCGCCGGCGCTCCTGATGAAGCGCGAGATCCCGTCGGCGGCATTGGCGGTGATGCCGAACTGCGGCCACACCATCAATCTGGAGGATCCCGACCAGTTCAACCGGATCGTCGGCGACTTCATCGTCCAGGTGCAGGCCGGTCGCTGGCCCAAGCGCGACCCGCGCGCCATGGGCGCTTCGATCACGGGGATGAAGCCCTAGGCGGCCGCCTCAGGCCGTAAGCCCGCCGTCGCAGACGAACTCGGAGCCGGTCGAGAAGGTCGATTCGTCCGACAGCAGGAACAGGATCATGTTGGCCACTTCCTCGGGCCGTCCGAGGCGGCCGAGCGGATGCAGTTCCTCGAGGAACTGGCGGCCGGACATGTTCTCGACGTTCTGTTCGAGCCGGGGCGCGATCATCGGCGTGTCGATGTAGCCGGGATGCACAGAATTGCAGCGGATGTTGTATTTCATCTGGGCGCAATGCAGCGCCACGTTCTTGGTGAGCGCCCGGACCGCGCCCTTGCTGGCCGAATAGGCCATGGCGTGGGCGGCGCCACGCAGGCCCAGCACCGAGGAAATGTTCACGATCGAGCCGCCGCCCGAGCTCTTCATGGCGCCGATCGCCGACTTGCAGCCGAGAAACGTGCCCAGCGAATTGATTTCGTTGACGCGGCGGTACTCCTCGAGCGTGCAGTCTTCGATGTTGTTGCGCACGCCGACACCCGCTGCGTTCAGGAGCCCGTGCAGGGCGCCGAACTTTTCGACTGTCGCCGCGACGGCTGACTGCCAACTCGCCTCCTGCA
>JACPVT010000043.1 GCA_016191685.1 Rhodospirillales bacterium
AGGAGGCTGCGCCTGGCCTCGACCCGCGCCTCCGTCAGCAGGCGGCGCGCCACATCGGTCTCGGCATGCTCAAGGCTGTCGTAGAGCATGTCCGCCATGTCCTCATGGCTGAGGCCATAGGACGGCTTGACCTCGATACGCTGCGCCACCCCGGTCGTGCGTTCCTCGGCAGAGACGGCAAGAAGGCCGTCGGCGTCGACGGCGAAGGAGACGCGAATCCGCGCGGCACCCGCCGTCATCGGCGGAATTCCGGAGAGTTCGAAACGCGCCAGGCTGCGGCAGTCGGCGACCATCTCGCGCTCGCCCTGCACGACGTGGATCGCCATGGCGGTCTGGCCGTCCTGGTAGGTGGTGAAGTCCTGCGCCAGTTGCACCGGGATCGGCGTGTTGCGCGGCACGACCTTTTCGACGATGCCGCCCATGGTCTCAAGCCCCAGCGACAGCGGCGTGACGTCGAGCAGAAGCGTGTCGCCGCCGCCGGTCAACGCCTCGGCCTGCAGCGCGGCCCCCAGCGCCACGACCTCGTCGGGATCGATATCAGTGAGTGCCGCCTTGCCGATCATGCCGGCCACCTTGGCGCGAACCAGCGGCACGCGCGTCGAACCGCCGACCAGCACCACGCCCTGGATGTCCGACACGGTCGTAGCGGCATCGATAAGGACGTTACGCGCGATATCGAGCGTGCGCGCGATGTAAGAGGCGATCATTGCCTCGAAATCTGCACGGGTGAGTGCATGGAAGGACGGCGCCCCAGCAAGCTCGAGACGGCCCGACGTCTGGTCGCGCTCCGAGAGCTGCTCCTTCATCTGCCGTGCCAGCGCGAGTGCCGTCTTGACCGCCGGCTCATCGATCCGGTCGGCAATGCCGTCCTTCTTGCGCTCCGCCAGCATGCGCTCGGCGATGGCGCGGTCGAAATCGTCACCGCCCAGCGCCGCGTCGCCGCCGGTCGCCAGCACCTGAAACACGCCTTTTTCCAGCCGTAACAGGGAGAAGTCGAAGGTGCCGCCGCCCAGGTCGTAGACCGCGTAGAGCCCTTCCGATCCCTTGTCCAAACCGTAGGCGAGCGCCGCCGCCGTCGGTTCGTTGACCAGCCGCAAGACTTCGAGGCCGGCCACCCGCGCAGCGTCGCGGGTGGCGGTGCGAGCGGCGTCGTCGAAGTAGGCCGGCACGGTGATCACCGCACGTTCGACCGGCTTGTCGAGAGCGGCTTCGGCGCGGGCGCGCAGTGCCTTCAGGATTTCAGCGGAGATCTCGACCGGCGAGCGTGCCTTGCCGCCGATCCGCAACTTCACCATGTCGGTCTCGCCGCTGCCCGGCTCGATCTCGTAGGGCAGGACGCCGGCCACGGCATGGAGATCGGCAGCACCCCGGCCCATCAGGCGCTTGATCGAGGCCACGGCGTTGCGCGGCTCGCGCGCCATCACCAGCCTGGCCTCCTCGCCCACCAGTACTCCGCCGGCCTCCAGATAGGCCACCACCGACGGCACCAGCGCCTTGCCGGACTCGTCGTGCAATGCGGCCGGAACGCCCTCGCGCGCGATCGCCACGACCGAGTTGGTCGTGCCGAGATCGATGCCAACCGCAAGCGAGGCCTCACCGGCGTGCGGGATCGGCGTTTCGCCCGGTTCGTGGATCTCCAGCAGACTCATGCCTTCACTCGCTGCAGATTCGTCCGCCTGGCACGCGCCTCCTCGGCGAACTTGTCGAGATAGCGCAGGCGAAGGAGCGTCTTTCTGATGGCCGCCCTGTCGTCGCGCAAGAACAAACTGCCAAGGCCCGCAAGCGCCTGTTGCATGTCCTGGCGGGCCTGCGTGGTCAATGCATCGACCGCGTCGACGGTTGCGGCCTCGTGCAGCGCCTCACGCGCCTCCATCGCCTCCATCAGGAGGTCGGGGTCGTCAATGGTCCTGCCGTCACCCGGCAGTTCGACACCCTTCAAGCCGGCGAGATAGACGGCGCGTGACAGGGGGTCCTTCAGGGTGCGATAGGCGTCGTTCAACGCCGCCGCCTCGGTCGAGGCCCGTGCACGCTCCTCGGCAGGGCGGGCGACGAAGCGGTCGGGATGCCACTGCCGCTGGGCGGCAAAATAGGCCCGGTCGAGCGCCGCGCCATCCAGCTCGAGCGCCGCCGGCAATCCCAGCCGCGCAAAATGATCCATGACTATGACTTCTGAAACAGGCTTCAGACGTGGAAGGATTCGCCGCAGCCGCAGCGGCCCTTCTCGTTCGGGTTCGTGAACACGAAACCCGACTTCAGCTTCTCCTCGACATAGTCCATCTCGGTGCCGATCAGAAACAGCGAGGCCTTGGGGTCAATCAGGAGCTTCACGCCGCTCGTCTCAACGACTTCATCCATCGGCTGCTGGGCGTCGGCAAATTCGAGCGTATAGCTCATCCCCGAGCAGCCCTTCGTCCGCACGCCGATGCGGATGCCGGCGGTCGGCTTGCCGCGACCGTCGATCAATCGCGTCCTCGGCCAACACCGAACAGTGGATCTTGACCGGCGGCAACGCCAGGTGGCGCGCGATATCGGTGTTCTTGATCGTCTCGGCCTCGTCGATCGTCTTGCCCTTGACCCACTCGGTGACGAGCGAGCTGGACGCGATCGCCGAGCCGCAGCCGAAGGTCTTGAACTTGGCGTCCTCGATCAGCCCGTCCGGGCCGACCTTGATCTGCAGCTTCATGACGTCGCCGCAGGCCGGTGCGCCGACCAGGCCGGTGCCGACATCCTCGGCGCTCTTGTCGAGCGAGCCGATGTTGCGGGGGTTCTCGTAGTGATCGATCAGCTTGGCGCTGTAGGTCATGACACTCTCCTCAAAACTTCCCTCAAGCCCCAGATGGTCTCAGTGGGCCGCCCATTCGATGGACTTGATATCGATTCCTTCCTGGGACATTTCCCAGAGCGGGCTCATTTCGCGCAGCTTGGTGACGTGGTGCACCAGATCCTCGACGGCGGTATCGACCTCATGCTCGGTCGTGAAGCGGCCGAGCCCGATGCGCAGCGACGTGTGCGCCATCTCCTCCTCGACGCCGAGCGCGCGCAGCACGTAGCTGGGCTCGAGCGAGGCCGACGTGCAGGCCGAGCCGGACGACACCGACAGGTTCTTGATGCCCATCATCAGCGACTCGCCCTCGACGTGGGCGAAGCTGATGTTGAGATTGCCAGGAATGCGGTGCTCGAGGTCGCCGTTGACGTAGATCTCCTTCAGCTTGGCGTTCAACCCCTTCAGCATGCGGTCGCGCAGCTTGGTGAGACGCTCGGCCTCGGCGTCCATTTCCTTCATGCAGATCTCGGCGGCCTCGCCCAGGCCGACGCAAAGCGGCGTCGGCAGTGTGCCCGAGCGGAAGCCGCGTTCCTGGCCGCCGCCGTGGATCATCGCCGCCAGGCGCACGCGCGGCTTGCGGCGGACATAGAGTGCGCCGATGCCCTTGGGGCCGTAGATCTTGTGGCCGGAGATGCTCATGAGGTCGATGTTCATCGCCTCGACGTCGAGCGGGATCTTGCCGACGGCCTGGGCCGCATCGGTGTGGAAGAAGGCGCCCCTCTCGCGGCAGATCTTGCCGATCTCGGCCAGCGGCTGGATGACGCCGATCTCGTTGTTCACCGCCATGATCGAGACCACGACGGTCTTGTCGGTGACCGCCGCGCGCAGGACGTCGAGATCGACCAGGCCGTTCTGCTGCACTGGCAGGTATGTGACGGTGAAGCCTTCCTGCTCGAGGTGGCGACAGGTGTCGAGCACGCACTTGTGCTCGGTCACGGTGGTGACGATGTGGTTGCGCCGGTCCTTGTAGAAATCGGCCACGCCCTTGATGGCGAGATTGTTCGATTCGGTGGCGCCTGAGGTGTAGATCACTTCCTTCTCGTCGGCGCCGATCAGCTTGGCGACCTGGGCGCGCGCCTTCTCGACGCCTTCCTCGGCCTCCCATCCATAGCTGTGGCTGCGCGAATGCGCGTTGCCGAACTTGTAGGTGAAGTAGGGCATCATGGCTTCCAGTACGCGCGGATCGAGCGGCGTCGTGGCCTGGTAGTCGAGGTAGATCGGCTGGTCGTTGCGCCGGATCTGGGTAATGACAGTCATGCTAACCCCTTGAAATTCCTAGGCTGCGCGGGCATGAGGTAAATCCGAGTGCGTTACTCGGATATATAGGTCCCGCCATGCCGCAATCAAGCGTTCGATATCTTCTGAAATGGTGCTCCAGCCGAAACTGATTCTGAGCGCCGTCTCGGCCTCGGCAGGTTCCACGCCCATGGCCAAAAGCACCGCCGACCGAGTCACCTTGCCCGACGAGCAGGCCGCACCCGCCGACACGCAGATGCCGGCCAGATCGAGCGCCATGACCTGGGTTTCCGCCCGGACACCCGGCATGGAAACGCAGGTCGTATTGGGCAACCGACCGGCGCCTGCGCCATAGACGCGGGCCACCGGCGCAATGTCGAGCAACGTCGCCTCCAGGCGATCGCGCCACTCGGCGGTCGCCAGGCCGCCGCTTGCCTCCGTCGCCGCGACGCCAAAGCCCGCGATGCCCGCGACATTTTCCGTCCCGGCACGGCGATTGGGCTGCAGCACGCCTGTCTCGTTGTTGGCGAACATCACCGACACCAATGCCGGCTCGGCCGATGCCGCCAGACCCTTCTCCAGAACGCCGGGATCGACGATACCGTTGCCATCGACCGGCACGATTTCCATGCCCACGGCCGCCCTCAGCACGCTGTCGTGCTCGACGGCCGAGACCAGCACCCGCTTGCGGCCCGCACCGGCGAGGGCCGAATTGTTGGCTTCGGTTCCGCCGGAGGTGAACACGACCTCCGCCGGCAACGCCCCGACAAGCGCCGCAACCTGGCGACGCGCCTGCTCGACCGCCGCCCGCGCACGACGGCCCGAGCGATGCACCGACGACGGGTTGCCGCCCGCTCGCAAGGCCTCGATCATGGCGTCGAACGCCGCTGGCCGCAGCGGACTGCTGGCGTTGTGATCGAGGTACGCGAACGCAGGCATGGCGGCGGGCTTAGCTGGCGGCGGCCATTGAATCGGACTTGGCCGGGCTCGGCGCCTCGATGAGCCGCGTGCTGATCTTGCGTTCCAGCACGTCGAGCAATGTCACCGAACTCAGGAACGCATGGATCTGGTTGCCCAGCTCCTCCCACAGATCATGGGTCAGGCACTTGCTGCGATCGGCACGACAGCCGGTTGCCCCCATTTCGGTGCAACGCGTGGCACTGATGGGCTCGTCGACTGCCAGAATGATTTCGGAAACACGGGTCTCGGCCGAACCGTGGGCCAGACGGTAGCCGCCTCCCGGACCACGCACGCTCTTCACCAGTCCAGCGCGCCGCAGCCGGGCAAAGAGCTGCTCCAGATATGACAGCGAGATTTCCTGCCGGGCCGCGATATCCGACAAGGAAACAGGTTTGGCCTGCGCATGGCGGGCCAAATCAACCATCGCCATGACGGCGTAACGTCCTTTGGTGCTGAGCTTCACAGCATCCTCCTCGTGCCGGCATCCGCCGGCAATCGTTACCGAATGCCTAAAGGTCTTGAAAACCAAGGCACTACTAAGATATTCCAAGCCCCCGACGCGGGAACTGGGGAAAAACCAAGTCGCAGCGTAGGATTTAGTAAATCCGAGTAGTTTGGTCAAGTATCAAGATTCCCCCAAAACAGTACACTTTCTGGCCCTTTCGCGTGGTCCGGAATGGTGAAAAACCGGAGCCTCCATGCCTGACGTGATGTTTACCGGCCCCGAGGGTCGCCTTGAGGGCCGTTATCACCAGAGCAAGGAAGAGCACGCTCCGATTGCACTGATCCTGCATCCCCACCCGCAGTACGGCGGGACGATGAACCACAAGGTCGTGTTTTCGCTGTTCCATGTCTTCGTGAACCGCGGCTTTTCGGTGTTGCGCTTCAATACCCGCGGCGTCGGCCGCAGCCAGGGCCGCTTCGACAACGGCATGGGCGAACTCTCCGACGCCGCGGCGGCCCTCGACTGGCTGCAAAGCATGAACGCCGACGCCAAGTCGTGCTGGATCGCGGGCTACTCGTTCGGCGCCTGGATCGGCATGCAGCTCCTGATGCGTCGCCCTGAGATCGACTGCTTCATCTCGGTGTCGCCACCGGCCAACTCCTACGACTTCACTTTCCTCGCGCCCTGCCCTGCCTCCGGCCTGATCGTCGGCGCGGAGAAAGATGAGGTGGTGCCGCTTGCCGACATCCAGAAGCTGGTGGCGCGGCTGTCGCTGCAAAAGGGCATCACCGTCGAGTCGCGCACCGTGAAGGGCGCCAACCATTTCTTCCATGACTCGCTCGACAGGCTCGCGGTCGATGTCGACAAGTATGTCGCCAAGAGCCTGCTCAGCCCGCCAGGCCGCGCGACGAGCAACAAGGAGCCTTAAGGCTCGTTGAGACGGCCGCCCGTCATCGGGCGAGGCGCACCGGTCGTCCCGGGGAAAGTGAGCGGCAGGCCGCGCAGCGAGCGCACCGCCAGAAACCCGAAGGCCTGCGCCTCCAGCGCGTCGCCATCCCAACCAAGTTCGCCCGCGGTCACGACCTTGCCGCGCGTCTCCTGGGCGATCGCCCGCAGCAGCGTCGGGTTGCGCGCACCGCCGCCGCAGATCACCCACTGCGCCACCGGCGCGGGGAAATGCCGGGCAGCGAGCGCCAGGGCGCGCGCCGTACCGGCGGTCAGCGTGGCCGCACCATCGGCGGCACCCAGCCCTTCCGCCCATGCATCGCTGAAATCTCCGCGGTCGAGCGACTTGGGCGGAACTCTCGCGAAGAAGCGATGCTCGCTGAAGCGCTCCAGCCGTGCGCGATCGACAGTACCCGTCGCCGCGAGCATGCCGTCCTTGTCATAGCGCTGGCCGGCGCGGCGCATGCACCAGTCGTCGATCGGGCCGTTGCCCGGTCCGGTGTCGAATGCCAGGAGAGAATCGTCAGCGCCGATCCAGGTTACGTTGGCGACCCCGCCCACGTTCACCACCACAAGCGGCCGTGGAAGGTCGCGCGCCAGGGCCAAGTGATACACCGGCACCAGCGGCGCGCCCTGCCCGCCGGCCGCCACATCGGCGCCACGCAGGTCGTTGATCACGCGCACGCCCAGGGAATGCGCCAATTCCGCACCATCACCGATCTGCCAGGTGAACCGCTTCTCTGGCCGGTGCGTGATCGTCTGGCCATGGAACCCCACAAGATCAATCGTCTGCAACGCGATGCCCTGCTCGCTCGACCAGCGCCGCACGGCCGCCGCATGTGCCCCCGTCACCGCCCGCTCAGCGGCACGGGTCGCATCGGTCGGAAATTCGGCCCCGAACACCGCACGGATACTGCGCCGCACATCATCCGCGTAGGGAACGGTCAGGCTCGGCCCGAAGGACACCACGCGCTCGCCGTCCGTCTCGACCAGCGCCACGTCGACGCCGTCGACCGACGTGCCGCTCATCAGGCCAAGCGTGCGCATCATGCGGGCGGCCGCGAATTCAGGTGCAGACGCATGCGTTCGACGAACGGCCCGTCCCGGGCGGGATCGAACCTCCGGGCTGTCGCCCAATCGTAGGCAAGCCACGCCACATGCCGGCGCTTTTCGTCGGGTTCCGTCAGGTAGCGCGGGATGATGTGGGTATGCAGCGCCGGTTCGCTGTTGCTGAGCCTCTCGTAATTGACCCGGTAGGCATCCGTCACGGCGAGAAGAGCGTCGCCGATGTTGATCACGTCCAGCGAGTATTGAGTACGCTGGGCCCGATCGAGGGCATTGATGCTCTCGACTACCGGATCGGCAAGCAGGACGCAGTAGCCCGGCAACGGCTGAACGTCGCCGATGACCAGCCAGCCCGACTTCATCCGGCAAATCACGAACTGGTTCTGCCCGCGCCGCGCCCGTTCGACCCGTTCGACGATCAGATTGGTCAAATTACGCTCCGTTGAGACGCGGGCGGCCTCATGTTACACCCGCGCCCTTCACGGACAAACGGCCGAGCGGCGAGATGGCGGGTTTCAAGTCGGATTTCATGCGGATCGTGCACGAGCGCAGCATGGTGCATCAGTGCAGCGATGCGGCGCGGCTGGACGAGTTGCTGTCGGGCGGCATGCGCACGGCCTACATCGGCTTCGACTGCACAGCCGATTCGCTGCACGTCGGGTCTTTGCTGCAGATCATGATGCTGCGCTGGTGGCAGAAGACCGGGCACAAGGTTATCGCCCTGATGGGCGGCGGTACGACCAAGGTCGGCGACCCTTCTTTTCGCGACGACGCGCGGCCGCTGCTCACTACCGAGCAGATCGACACCAACATGCTGGGCATCAAAGGCGTCTTCTCGAAGTATCTGACGTTCGGCGCCGGGCCGACCGATGCGGTGATGGTCAACAACGCCGATTGGCTTGACGGCTTGCTCTACATTCCGCTGCTGCGCGACGTCGGCCGGCACTTCTCGGTCAACCGCATGCTGACCATGGATTCCGTGAAGCTGAGGCTGGAACGCGACCAGCCGCTCAGCTTCCTCGAGTTCAACTACATGATCCTGCAGTCCTACGACTTCGTCGAATTGTACAAGCGCCACAATTGTATCGTGCAGATGGGCGGCTCCGACCAGTGGGGCAACATCGTCATGGGCGCCGACCTCGGCCGCCGGATGGAAGGCGCGGAACTGTTCGCGCTTACGACACCGCTCATCGCCACCTCGTCCGGGGCGAAGATGGGCAAGACGATGGCCGGTGCGGTTTGGCTGAACGCCGAACGCGTGTCTGCCTATGACTTCTGGCAATACTGGCGCAACACCGAGGATGCCGACGTCGGCCGCTTCCTCAAGCTCTTTACGGAACTACCGCTACCCGAGATCGCACGCCTCGAAGCGCTGAAAGGCCAGGAGATCAACGAGGCCAAGAAGATTCTCGCGACTGAGGTGACCCACCTGGCGCACGGCCATGCGGCAGCCGAACTCGCCGCCGAAACCGCGCGCCGCACCTTCGAGGAAGGCGCCAAGGCCGACGCCCTGCCAACGGTCGACGTTCCGCGGGCGCGTCTGTCGGCCGGCATCCCGGCTTTCGAGCTGCTGCATGAGGCGGGGCTTGTCGAAAGCCGTACCGAGGCGCGCAAACTGATCAAGGGCGGCGGCGGGCGCCTGAACGACAAGCCCATCGCGGGCGACACGGCGACGGTCGGAGAGAGCGACCTCGACGGTTCCGGCACGCTCAAACTGTCGGCTGGCCGCAAGCGGCACGTCCTGGTCCGCGCCGTCTAGGGCGCGCGGTTCATTTCCTTGTTCGGCGCCGGCGGCGTGCTGCCGTCGGGCGGCGCATTGAAGATCTCGCGCAGCACACCCGGTGTCACCGCCGACATCATGCTGACGTTGCTCTTGAGATCGTCGAACGGCCCCTCGAGGCTGTACGAGATCGCGAACAGGCCGCCGTCCTTGCCGCCGGTGAGCAGCGGACCAAGCAGCGGCACATTGGACAGAAGATTGTTGAGCGCGAAAGCCGGCACCACCACGCCACGCAGCTGCGCCGTCTCCTTGGCGAGATCCAGCCAGCCCTGGGTCGTGAGACCGATCGAGCGGCCGCTGGTGCGGCCGTTCCTCACGTCGATACGGTCGGCGACCTTGGTGACCTTGGCCTCCAGACTGTCGAACTGCTGGGTGGCCTCGCCGGCACGGCCCAGCCCCTCGATCGCGGCATTCAGCGTGCCGATGTCGCCACGCTGGTTGACGACCTGAAGGCGGTACGGCCCCATTTTCAGCGTGCCGTCGAACGGCGGGTCAGGCCAAAGATCGTTGAAATGGCCTTCGATATGGAGATAACCGCCAACCAGCCCATCGATCCAGCCGGCGTCGCTCAACATTTGACCAAAGTCAGCGACATAGAGGAACAGGTTCCGGTTCTTGCCCGCTGGCGTCACGCGAAACGTTGATCCCTTGCCACCCCCCAACGTCATGTCGGCCGAAGCGATGCGGTCGTTTGCCAGTTCCAGCCGCCCGTTGAGGTAGCCCAGCGTGCCGCGCTTCACCAGGATCTGCTCGAGTTGCACCGTTATCTTGGTGCTGGAGCGCGATACTGCGGCCGTTCCCGCAGGATCCTTCTTGGCAATTTCTTCACGCGCCTTCAGCATGTCGCGCACACGCTGAAGTTCCAGAGACTTGCCCTTGAGGCTGCCTTCGACTCCGCCTGGACCACGCTTCCAGTCGATCGCGAGGTCAGTCCGTCCGAGCTTGAATTGCTGCA
>JACPVT010000090.1 GCA_016191685.1 Rhodospirillales bacterium
GGGGCTTTCCCTGGCTGGCGGGCCTATTCGCCGCCCTATGTGTGTGGACCGCGGCGGGCCGCGTCGTGGAGGCCTATCGCCTGACTGCGGAAATCATCCACTGAAGATTCGTGCTGCGGGATGAAGTTAAACCACCAGCAGTGGACAAATTCGGCCATATTTTGAATTTATTCAATATGTTACGAAGATTTCTTCATAATTTTGACCAATTTTAATTGACCCAAGAATCTGCATTAAGTACGATTCTTCAAGCCACTTCGTAGGACGTCGGTTGGCGAACTATTGCCCCGGTTTGAGGTCTTGGAGACGAGAATGCTGTCCATCTTGCGCCAATTGATGAGCGATAACCGGGGCGCCACGGCGGTCGAATACACGTTGATTGCCTCGTTGATCGCCGTCGCGGCGATCGCGTCCATGCGTACTGTTGGCGACAAGATCTCCAACGTTCTGGGCAATGTCTCGAACACCATGAGCTAGGGAGCGTCGATCCAGCGATGGGTCGCGCCACTCACGTGACCCCCTATTAGCTGTGTTGGATATCAAATTTCCCTTTAAAAATAATGCACTAACACCTTGACTTGATGTAATATAGAAAATATCCTTTGTAACGTTCATATCCGCTGTCCTTTGTTTGTTTTTCTTTTGTGTATTCGTTTGGCAGTTTTGTATTCGGCCATTTTCAGGGCTGCTTTTGCAGTCAGGCACCAGCGAATCCACACAAGCGAATCCTCGGGACGGCGGCACCTCCGGTTGTGACGCTGCGAGCCCGTGGCATGCGGCGCTAACGACCGGATCATCGGAAGGTCCCCCTGCGGCGCTTACCGGCGCCAACGGGCCAGAGGGTGTCGGATGTCGCTGCTTGTCCCTCTTAAGTTCGCCTGCCTGACCGCCTTTGTGCTGCTGCTTGTGGCGGCAGCCTGGCAGGACTTGCGCACGATGCGGATCGCCGATGCGCTTTCGCTGGGGATTGTCGCTGTATTCGCCATATGGGCACTGAGCGGCCTCGCCGCGGGCACCACGTCGCTCTCCAAGATCGGCCTTGCGGCCGGCTGTGCGGCCGCGGTGTTCGCGCTCGGCGCGCTGGGCTTTGCCGTCGGCGTGTTGGGTGGGGGTGACGTCAAGCTGCTGGCCGCGGCCAGCTTCTTCGCCGGACCTACTCTGCTTGCCGATTTCCTGATGGTCACGGCGGTGGCAGGCGGCCTGCTGGGGTTGGCGACGCTCGCCGGCGCCCGGATCGGTCCCGCCGCACCGGCCGGCGACGCCTCGGCATCTGCGCGTCTGCGCGGCGGCCTGCCTTACGGTCCGGCGATCGCTGCCGGCGGCCTGTGGGTCGCCGCGGCGCTGGCGATCTCGTGAACGGGCGGGGGCGGCTCCATGAATAGCAAGCGCGTCGCTTTCCTGTTGCTGGCAGTTATCGTCGCCGGCGCGACGGCATTCTTGGCGCGCGCCTGGCTGCAGGCCGAACGTGCGGCGATCATCGCACAGGCCGGCGAACAGCGGCCGGTCGCACAGGTCAAGCCTGCCGTCCAGGTTCTGGTCGCGCGCACGGCGATCCGCGTCGGCCAGATCATCAAGCCCGACGACCTGCGTTGGCAGCCATGGCCGCAAGGTGCGTTGCCGGCCACCTACATCATCGAAGGCCGGCGCCCGATTTCCGATTTCGTCGGCGCGGTGGCGCGCAGTTCGTTCCATGTCGGCGAACCGATCGTCGAAGTCGGGATCGTCATGCCGGGTTCACGCGGCTTCCTGGCCGCGGTGCTGCGGTCCGGTATGCGTGCGGTCAGCGTGCCGGCCACGGCCACCAGCACGGTCTCCGGCCTTATCTATGCCGGCGATCGCGTCGACGTGTTGCTGACGCACGTGCTGAACGGCCCGGGCGGCCAGCACAGCGCCACCGAGACGATCCTGCGAAATGCCCGCGTGATCGCCATGGACCAGAAGCTCGACTTCACGCCCGGCGACAAGCCGGACGTTGCCAAGACGGCGACGCTCGAACTCACGCCCAAGCAAACCGAGATCGTGACGCTCGCAGTCAAGATGGGCGACCTGTCGCTTGTCCTGCGCAGTCTGCAGGATCCGGAGGAGGGCGATCGTGATCCGGCCGTCGCCGACGAGGTTTCCGCCGAACTCGGCTACAGCTACACCCACGACAGTCAGGTCAGCCGCCTGATCAAGAGCCCGACGGAAGCGCCACCACCTGAGGCCACGCGCAGCAACGCCGTTTTCCTGTTGCGTGGCGGCAACCGCACCAAGCAGGAGCTCGACGGTAGCACCTCCGCCGACCCGTCTGCTCCGCCGACGCCCGATGCCGCCAAGGACCCTGCCAAGCCGGGGGCCCGGACGACCACCTTCACCCGTACGATCCCGAGTGTACCGCAATGACCCCGTCATTCGCCCTTGCATCCAAGCCATCGATCTGGCGTCACGCCGGCTCGTCACTTGCACTCATTGCCGCTCTGTCGTTCGCGTTTCAGCCAACGCTTTCGCTGGCGCAGTCGATCGAGCCCGACAATGCGGCCAAGACCCAGACCAAGGCGAAAAGCCCGACCGCCAACAACTCGGCCAAGAAGACGAAGAGCAGGAAAAGCCCGACCGACAACGTCTCGGAAGATCTCAACCGTCGCGAATCGGAGCGCGTCGAGCAGATGATGCGCGCGATGACAGCGCCACCCGCGGCGAGCGTGCCGCTGGCGACGGCTGCCCCGGCCGCAGCGGCGATTCCACCGGCCGAAGCCAAGTCCGCCAGCCTGTCGTCCGCCAGCCCTTCGCCGGTCAATTCGCTGCCGCCGACGGTTGCCGCCATTCCCGCCCGGCCGCCGATTGTCAGCGCCTCGCTGACGCCGGCCATCGGCACGCCCCAGGCAACACCTGCGATTTCGCAGGCGCCAGGCGTCGCCGCACCGGCCGGGGATCGCGGCGTCGACCAGTTCGCGCAGACACAATCGCAGGCCCAGCCGCAGATCACGCCGTCCCGGCCGGCGCCGCAGCTGGCGCAGACCACGCCGCCGGTACCGATTCCGCCGGCCACCACGCCGGGCGCGCCGCGCGCGCCGCAAGTCGTCGGCGGGGCGCCGAGTCGTGCCTTTGGACAGAGCCAGGTGGTGCCTACCCAGCCGCCGACGCTGACACTCGAGATCAACAAGGGCACCGCGATCAAGTTGCCCGGCCCCGCCGCCACCGTGTTCGTGGCCGCGCCCGACATCGCCGATGTCCAGGTCCGGTCACCGACCATGGTCTATGTCTTCGCCAAGAAGCCTGGCGACACTGTGCTCTATGCCGTCGACGACCAGGATCGGGTCCTGCTCAACACGATCATCAGCGTCACTTCGCCGATCAGCCGCATGAAGGGCGCCCTCGATGCGCTGCATCCAGCCAACGGCATCTCCTATGACAACCAGGGCGAGACGATCGTGATGACCGGAACGGTTCGCTCGGCGGTGGTCGCCGAAGACGCGCGCCGGCTGGCGCTGCAGCACGTCAACGGCAATGCAGCCAAGGTCATCAGCAACGTCAAGGTCGACGCGCCCACCCAGGTCCAGTTGCGGGTCAAGGTCGCCGAAGTCCGGCGCGATGCGTTGAAGCGCGTCGGCATCAACTGGCAGAACATCAACAACATTGCCTTGTTCGGGCTCGCAACATTTGGCGTCGGCGCGGGAGCCGGGTTTGCCGTGCGCACCGTCCAGTCGGTTGGCGGTGCGGCCTCGGGCGCCATCTCCCTTCAATCAAACGACGGCAGCCTGAATGGCTTCATCGACTTCCTGGCGACCCAGAACCAGGCGACAATCCTCGCCGAGCCGAACCTGATCGCCATGTCCGGAGAGACGGCGAGCTTTCTGGCGGGCGGCGAGATCCCGATCATCACGCCGCAGGGCGGGACGACCAACGCCACGATCACGGTTGCCTACAAGCAGGTCGGCGTCAGCCTTGCCTTCACGCCGACCATCCTTGGCGATCGCATCAATCTCAAGGTCGCGCCCGAGGTCAGCCAGCTCTCGACCATCGGGTCGATCAGCGTGCCGCTTACCGCGACCGCCGTCGTCACGGTACCCGGGATCCAGACCCGCAAGGCTTCGACCACGATCGAGCTCGGCAGTGGTCAGAGTTTCGCGATCGCCGGCCTGTTACAGGCATCGTCGCAACAGGACATCGTGAAGCTGCCCTGGCTCGGTGACATTCCCATCCTCGGATCGCTGTTCAAGTCCGATGCCTTTCAGCGCTCGGAGACCGAGCTGGTCATCATCATCACGCCTTACTTTGTCGAGCCGACCAGCGGAAAGTTGCGCACGCCGCTCACCGACCGCGTGCCGCCGACCGACGCCGACCGCCTGGTGTACCAGCGCCTCAACCATCCGACGCCGCCGCGCCGTGTCGCCGTCGGTCGGCCGCAGAACGTCGGGCCGACGGCTGGCTTCAAACTGGATTAGAGGAGTGGTCATGCGATCCGCCATCTTTGTGCTCCTCGCCGCGGGCGGTCTTGCGGCCTGCGCCAACCCGGTCGCCCAGCAGGCCACGGTCGACACCGTCTACGACGCGCGACGGGCCGATACGATGGTGGTCGTCCACTTCGCGTCCGGTAGCGGCCAGCTCGATGCTGGCCAGGTTAATGGCTTGAAGGCGATGGTCACCGCGGGTCGGCACGCTCAGCGCGATGAATTCGCCGTCGTGTCGGACGGCTCTGGAGGGGCGATGCAGCAGGCGCGGGCCCGACGGGTCGCGCAGAGCCTGTCGGACTCTGGTGCGCGCTGGGTGACCACTGCGGTGGAACCGGCCATGGCGATGGGTGCCAACTCCGTGGTCGTGGTGCGCTCGGAGTATCTGATCGCCAACAACAGGTGTCCGAACTACATGCCGGCCAGCCAGTGGAATCCCAATGAAGCGGTTATGCCGGGATTTGGCTGTGGCGACGCCTACAATATGGGGCAGATGCTGGCCCGGCCGCGTGACGCGGCAGTCGGGCGCTCGCCCGGTCCGGCCGATGGCACGGTGAACGCGGAGGCGATTGCACGTTACCGCGAAGGCCGGGTCCGTCCCCTGGGGGGCGGGAGCGGAATGACTCCGGTTGGCGCAGGCGCCGGTCCGGTAGGTGGCGCCCCGCCGGGCGCGACCTGAGGCGGCAACGATGTCCGTCACGGCGAGTGCCCAAGTTCTGACGTCTGCGTCGCAAGAGGATAAGCCCGGCCTCAGCACCATGGCCTTCATCTCCGATACGACCGCGCTGTCGCGCGTGTCGGCGGATTTGTTCAACATGACTCTCGGCAAGGCCAACATCCGCGAAGGCTCGATCGATGCCGCGTTGGCGATCGGTGACTGGCCGCGCAATCTCGATCTCCTCATCGTCGATCTCGCCGATGCCATCGATCCGATTGCCGACGCCGCGGCGCTCAAGACCGCCGTCCCGGGTGGCTGCATCGTGATCGGCGTGGGTCGCGTCAACGATGTCGCCCTGTTTCGCGATCTGATTGCCGTGGGTTTCAACGACTATCTGGCGTTGCCGTTCGCCGAAGGTGCCATGGCCCGTGCCGTCGAGCGCGCGCTCGACCTTCGCCAACGGACCGGCGGTGCTGCGCTGTCGGGCCAATCTGCGGCCAAGGATACCACGCCACGCACTCTGTCGGTCATCGGCGCGCGAGGCGGCGTTGGCGCGACGACGACGGCGGTCACGGTTGCCGCCATGCTGGGCGCGCGCCTCAAGGAAGAGGTGCTGCTGATCGACTTCGATCTGCATTACGGTTCGCTGATGCTGGCGCTCGATCTCGAGGCGATCGATGCCTTGCGCGAGGCACTGGACCAGCCCGACCGGATCGATGCCCTGTTTATCCAGCAGGTGGCGCAGAAGAAGAGCGACTTCCTTTACGCCATGGGGGCGGAGGAAGCGCCGACGAACGACTTTCAGGCGCGACCCCACGCCGCCGGCGACTTCCTGAAATCCATCCATCGCCGTTTCCGCTGGGTCGTGGCCGACGTGCCGCGCGGTGATCCGGTGATCCAACGCCAGGTCATAGAGGCGTCGACCGACATCCTGCTCGTGACCGACCTGTCCTTGCCGGGCGTTCGCGACGCCATGCGCCTGCAGCAGCTCGTCCATGACGTGGCGCCGGCCGCGAAGCTGTATATCGCCACCGGCGGCGCGATCGACGCACGCCGCTCGGCGGTCAAGGTGTCCGACGTCGAGCGAACGCTGAAGCACAAGGTCGACTGCCAGATTCCGGCCGATACGGCGGCGGCGCTCTCGGCGGTGAATGTCGGCAAGCCGGTCTCCGAGGCGGCACCGGCCAGCGGCATCGTCAAGGCGCTGCGTCCGCTCGTCGCCGGTCTCGATACGCCGGACAAAGGTGCCGGGGTGGCCAGGGTCAGGAAGACGGCAAGCCTGTTCGAACGGCTCGGACGCGGCTTGAAGAAGTAGGCGGTCATGTTCGGATTGCGCCCCAAGAAGTTGGAACCGCCGGAAGCTGCCGCCGTGGGGCCGCTCGACCGGATCGACCGGCGAACGCCGGCCGAACCGCGTCCAGACCCAAGGCCTCTCGATCGCGATGACCGCATCGCGGCGGCATCGGCCAGCCTGCGCGAGGCGGTCGCTCCGCGGTTGCGCGCGTTGATCGAGGCGGGGACGCCGGCCGGCGAAGTGACGCGCCAGGCCGGTTCGCTGTCACAGGCGCACTTTCGCAGCCATGGTGTCTTGCTGGCGCCTCTCGAGCTGCGCAATCACGTCTCCGACGTCCTGCGCCCGATCCTGCCGGCCACGAGCTTCGGCGCGCCGACGCCCGAAATTGCAGCGGAGGCGCCGCCTGAACCGGCGGTCGCCGCCGCCATGGTGTCGGCGGTCAAGACGCCCGATCTCTCCGAGCGGGCGCAGGCGGCTGGTCGTTCGGCTGCCCTCCAGGCCGATGCGCTGTTCAAGTCGGAGCCGGGCGACAAGTCGTCGAGCAAGCTTTCGCGCAGCAAGGTCGATCAGGCCCGGCGCGCCGTGCAGCCCCTGGTGATGACCCGGATCGATCTTGCCGCCGCCGTCAGCCTGCCGCGAAGCGAACTGGTACGCCAGCTCGAGGGACTTGCCGCCGAGCTGCTCGCTGAGCATCGGATCCAGCTCAACCGGCCCGAACAGTCAGATCTCGTCTACCAGCTCGTCAACGACATGATGGGGCTCGGCCCGCTCGAGCCGCTGCTCTCGGACGAGGGCATTACCGACATCATGATCAACGGCGCCAAACAGATCTATATCGAGCGCCACGGCAAGATCGAACTCACCTCGGTGGCGTTCGAGGACAACACCCATCTCCTCAATATCTGCAACAGGATCGTCAGCCGGATCGGGCGGCGCGTCGACGAAGCGAGCCCGATCTGCGACGCGCGCCTGGAGGACGGCAGCCGCGTCAACATCATCATTCCGCCGTTGGCGATCGACGGCCCCTCGGTTTCAATCCGCAAGTTCGGCAAGCGCCAGATCGGCTTCGACCAGATGGCGCAGCAAGGCAACATTTCGCCGGCCATGGCGACGGTGTTGCGCATCGCTTCGCGCTGCCGGCTGAACACCGTCGTCTCGGGCGGCACCGGATCGGGCAAGACCACCATGCTGAACGCCCTGTCGGGCATGATCGACAACGGCGAGCGCGTCGTCACCATCGAGGATGCGGCCGAGTTGCGCATGCAACAACCTCACGTCGTCCGCCTCGAGACGCGCCCGGCAAACTTGGAAGGCAACGGCGAGGTCTCGATGCGCGACCTCGTGAAGAACGCGCTCCGCATGCGTCCCGACCGCATCATCCTGGGCGAGGTTCGCGGTCCCGAGGCGATCGACCTTCTCCAGGCGATGAACACCGGCCATGACGGTTCGCTCACGACGCTTCACTCGAACGGTCCGCGGGACGCGCTCCATCGTCTCGAGAATCTCGTTCTCATGGCAGGGCACACCCTGCCGGA
>JACPVT010000091.1 GCA_016191685.1 Rhodospirillales bacterium
ATATTTAAAAGAAATTAAAGCTCCTTTTGAACTTAATCAACAAGCGACGGACAAATTGGAAAAAATGATGTAAGATATAAAAAAATAACATTATATTTTTTCGACGGCAACCTGCGTTTCCTGTCGGGCAGCATGGTGGTGCGCGCCCTGATCTACCTGCAGTCCGACGCGACCTACAAGGTCGTGTTCCACGACTCACGCGTCGAGAAGGCGTTCGCGACCTACGATTTCGGCCTGCTCGACTTTCACCGCGAGCTGCACTGGGTCGAGGGGCAGTACAACCCCGCCGATCGCCAGCGCATCCTTCTCAAGTGCAATTACCTGGTCACGCCGCGCGGTGCCGTCCTGCTGGAGCGGGCCGTGCTCGCCGTCAACACCGGCGTGTTCTACGTCGTGAAGGCGGCGATGGAATACTCCAAGAGTCCCAGGACGCCGCCCCAGGTCGCGGTCGGGCACCTGTGCAATCTCTTCCGCCGGCTGAACAACATCCACCCCTTTGTCGCCCTGGCGATTCCCCTGGCGCTCCTGCCGGCGTTTATCGCAGCCGTCGTCGCCGCGTTCGGCTGGGCGATCGGACGCCTGCTCGCCTGAAACCGGGCGGCCTTCGAGGAGGCCCTCACCTCTCCGCTCTTCAGCTACTAGAAGAAGGACTGCACCGTAGATCTTGCCTTCTGTCGCGCGCAGGCACGTCGCGCGCATGAGTTCGGCGCACACCCTGCGGGAGGCCGCCGCTTTGGCCTATCGCCAGAACGGCCAATCCTGCGATAAATTGCAGCCCGGAGCCGAAGGAGCATGCAATGGCCGAGAAAGTCTGGGAGCTGAGCGGCCAGTACATGGAAAGCTGCAACTGCGACTACCTCTGTCCCTGCATCTACACCAACCCGCAGGCGGCAGCGACGCATGAGCATTGCTACGCGCTCATGGTCTACCGCATCGACCGCGGCCGGTGCGGCGCCGTTTCCCTCGACGGCCTGAAGTTCGCCCTCGTCATTCGTTCCGGGCGGGTGATGGCCGACGGCAACTGGGTTTTCGGCGTCGTCGTCGACGCGGGCGCGAACGAGGCGCAACGCAAGGCGCTGGCCGGGATCGTGAGCGGCGAGGCCGGCGGGCCGCCGCAGAGGATCCGCGACAATCTGGTCAAGGATTTCCGCGGCGTCGAATACAAGGACATCGCGTTCACGGCCGACGGGCTGCGGCGCGCGAGCGAGGTCCCCGGCGTGCTGGCCTTCGAGATCGAGGGCGTGGCCTCGCGCAACGGCTCGGGCGAGCCGTTCTACATCGACAACACCGCCCATCCCGCCAACCGCCGGCTGGCCCTTGCGCGGTCGAAGAAGACCGAGCTGCAGGGCTTCGGCCTGTCGCTCGCGCTTCAGGGCAAGGGCAACAACGGGCACTTCGCGCCGTTCGCCTGGGCTGCCTGATTGGACCTGCTGCTGCGTCAGCGCGTCGTGATCGCGGCCGCGCTGGCGGCCGTCGTCGCGCTCGCCTGGCTCCATCTCCATCTCGCGGCGGCCGACATGCGGGTCGCGATGGCCGGCATGGACCGCGGCATGACCATGCCGCCCAAGGGGGCGGCCGACCTGCTCCTGCTGCTGGTGATGTGGCTGGTCATGATGACGGGCATGATGCTGCCCAGTGCCGCGCCCATGATCCTCGCCTTCGCCAAGGTCAACCAGAACCACCGCGCACGGGGCCGGCCGTACGTGCCGACCGCCCTGTTCACGGCGGGCTATCTGCTGGTCTGGGGCGGCTTCGGCGTCGCCGCCACACTCGCTCAATGGGCGCTCGAGCGTGCGGCCCTGCTCTCGGCGATGGACATGACGACCGACAGCCGCTGGCTGGGCGGCCTTCTGTTCGTGGCCGCCGGCCTCTACCAGGTCACCCCCGTCAAACAGGCCTGCCTGCGCCTGTGCTGGTCGCCGCTCGACTTTGTCGCCAACCACTGGCGGGACGGCTCCGGCGGCGCCCTGCGCATGGGCATGACGCATGGCCTCTATTGCCTGGGCTGTTGCTGGGTGCTGATGTTGCTGCTCTTCGTCGGCGGCGTGATGAACCTGCTCTGGGTCGCCGCTCTCAGCGCCATCGTCCTGGCCGAAAAACTCCTGCCGCCGGGACCGTGGTTCAGCCGGATCAGCAGCGCACTGCTTGTCGCCTATGGCATCGGGCCGCTGGTGATGGGCTAGCGGAAACCTCCGGGGAATTGGGAGTCCACAGCCCGATCTTTTCTGGCCACGATTGAATTTCGTTGCAGCGGCGCGCCCGGCCATGGAGAATCAGACCCGATAGAATGGAAATCCACGGAATGTCGGGCATCGGCTGTTCATGAAGAGTGTCCTTCTCGCCTCCCAGCTTGCCGCCGTGCTGCTGGCCGCGCTCGCCCTGTGGTCGATCCGCCACGAAATCACCGAAAAGGCCACCACCCTGCTCGAATGGGCGGTCACGCCCGCGCTCGCGGTCGTCGTGGCGGCGGTGCTGCTGATCGTGTCGCCGGGCAAGCGCTTCGAGCTGTGGGTGGCCGCCATCATCATCGGTCTCCTGCTCGGCGCGGCCATGGGCATGACGCTGAAGGTGAACCAGGATTTCGCGAACAAGCTGATACGCGTTCCACGCACCTGGGACGGCGCCGGCGCCGCGGCATTGCTGCTGCTGCTGACGCTGGCCCGGTTCGTGACCTCCAACGTGATGACGCGCCAGTCGGGCAAGTTCGGCGTGCTGGGCGCCACGGCGGCGTTTCTCGCGGCCTACCTCGCCGCCCGCTACATCGTCGCGCGCTTCTACAAGGCCCCGAGAGCGATCCATCTCGACATGAACCGCGGCTACAACCCGGGCCGCACGCTCGTCAACTGACGCGAAGACGGCCCTACTCGAGCTTGATGCCGAGCTGCTTGATGAGACCGCGGTAGGTCTCGGTCTCGCCCGGCAGCATGGCGCCGAATTCGGCCGGCGCGTTGAAGACGACCTCGGAGCCATCGGCGGCCAGCGCGGCGCGGAAGGCCGGGTCCTTCGCGGCATCGCGCAGCGTGGCGTGGATCCGCTCGACCACGGCGGCCGGCGTGCCGGCGGGAGCCGCCAGCCCCAGCCAGGCATCCTGGACGAAGCCGTTGGGCATCGCCTCCAGCAGGGTCGGCACATCGGGCATGACCTGCGAGCGCTTCGCCGACGTCACCGCGAGCGCGCGAAGTTGGCCCTGCTGGGCAAACCGCATCGCCGTCGGCATGGTCGGGAAGGCGACGTCGATCTGGTTGCCGAGCAGGCCGCGGACGATGTCGGGGGCGCCCTTGTAGGGGACATGGACATAGTCGATGCCCGCGGCCAGCCGAAACGCCTCGGCCGAAAGATGGGCCAGGCTCGCGACGCCACCCGAGCCGTAGTTCAGCTTGCCGGGCCTCGCCTTGGCGAGCGCGATGAATTCGGCAACGGTCTTCGCCGGCGACGACGGCGGCACGACCATCAGCGAGGGCAGCCGGGTGATCACCGTGATCGGGGCGAAGTCCTTCAGCGGGTCGTAGCCGATCTTGGCGTAGAGCAGCGGATTGAGGATGTGGCCCCCGGTCATGAGCAGCAGCGTGTAGCCGTCGGGCGCCGCCCGCACCGCGACCTCCGCACCGATATTGCCGCTGGCGCCGGGCCTGTTGTCGACGATGAACTGCTGGCCCAACCCCGCCGTCAGCCGGTCGGCGGCCTGGCGGGCGGCGACGTCGGGCGCGCTGCCGGCGATGTAGGGCACGATGATCTTGACCGGCTTGTCGGGGTACTGCGCCGAGGCCCCGGTCGCGAAGGCGAGCACGGCGGCAGCAGAGAGAAGCGTCATCCAGCGCATCATGACCTCGCCTTGCAAGAGGGTGTCGTCCTTCGCAACGCTACACTACGCAATCAAAGCAGGCGGGACGGGCGTGTACGATTTCTCCGTCACGAGATTGGCCATCACCTTGTCCGGACCGCCACGCGACTCGATCAACCGGCGCTGTGCCTCGTTGGCGCGCCGGTCCACCTCCTCGGGATCGAGAATATCCCGCAGCTTCTTCTCGAACAGCGCCACGGTCTCCGCGTGTCCGGGATCGGCCGCGAGATTGCTGCCCTCCTCCGGATCCGCCTCGAGATCGAAGAGTTCCGGTTCGTAGCCGACATAGTAGATGAACTTGTAGCGGCCCTGGCGGACCATGTACGAGGCCGACGGCGCCCCGGCGGCATGATACTCGCTGAAAGCGATGCGCTCCTCGTCGTCGGGCGCGGCCGCCACGTCGATCAGGGACGCGCTGTGGGAGTCCGCCGACTTGTACGGCAGGCCGGCGGAATGAAGGATCGTCGCGTGCGCATCGGCCAGCGTGACGGGCGTGCGGCAGACCTTGCCGGCGGGAATGTCCGGGCCGGCGACGATGAAGGGAATGCCGCCGGCCTCCTCGTAATGGTTCGATTTGCCCCACAGGCCGCGGGCGCCGACGTTGTCGCCGTGGTCCGAGGTGTAGACAACGTTCGTGCGGCCGCCGAGCCCCGAGGACTGCAGCGCCGACAGGATCTGGCCGACGTTGTGGTCGGCCCAGCTGCACAGCCCGTAGTACGCGGCGAAAGCGCCGGCATTGCGGGTGATGCTCGCCTCCTCGCGCGGCGGAAGCGTGAACGCCGGGAACTGCTTGCGTATGGAGAGCTGAACCATCCCGACGCCGTCCTTGATGTGCATCGGGACATGCTGGCGGTCGAGGCCGACGGGATCCTCTTCCTTGCGGTAGTGCAGCTTGCCGATCGACTCGACGGCAATGCCCGCCTGCTGGAGCCTGTGGCCCCAGCCCTCGACGCGTCCATCGTAGGCAATGGAATTGTCCCAGTATTCGATCTCGTGGACGTAGCGGCCGGTGGCGAAGCTCGCGCGCGCCGGCACGCAGATCGGCGAAGTCGTGTAGGCCCGGGAGAAGCGCGTGCCGCGCGCGGCCAGGGCGTCGAGGTTCGGCGTCCTGCAGAGGGCATGACCGGCCGAGCCGAGCATCTTCGGATTGTGCTCGTCCGACATGATCACGAGCGTGTTGGTCGGAACCATCTATCCTCCCGCGGGGCGTTTTCTTTTTCTTCGCCCATAGTGGCCTCAGTCGTCGCGGCAGGGACACCCATCAAATTCGAATGAGCCATAGCCGGCAGGCATGGGCGGCGCGGGCCGGCACCTTACCGGCGCAGCGACCCGGAAGCGGCCGGCCTGGGAGATTTCCGGCGCATGGCGGCGCGGGCGAAATCGGCGATTTTCTTCACGATCGGCGAGCGCCATTTCGCCTCGGTCGTGAGCATCCAGCACTCGTACCTGGTCTCCGTCTGAAGCGGCAGTTCCACCAGCGTGCCGTCGCGCAGTTCCTGCTCGAAGACGAACTTCGGACCGCAGGCCACGAAATCCGACTCGAGCGCCCGGCTCTTCACCAGGGCGTAGTCGTCCGACACGAAGGCATTCAGATTGCGCGCGCCCCGGTTGCTCAATACGCCGAGCCATCGCTGGAAGCTCGGGACGTTGCCGACGCTGGCGATGGGATGCTTGAGCAGCATCTCCGGCGTGAGCGGCGCGTGCCGCAGCGCCGGATGGTGCGGCCGCACCATGGTGACCCGCCGGTCGTCGTGGACCTTCACCCGGATGAAATCCGGAAACTCGTCGGGTCCCTCGAAGTAGCAGAACACCAGATCGAGGCTGCCGAGCCGGAGCGAGCGCAGCAGCTTCCGGACGTCGTCGTAGCGCACCTCGAGCTGCAAGTGCGGGAAGCCGCGGCCGACCTGGCGAATCACCTCGGGCAGCAGCTTGACCCGCGTGGCGGGCCCGACGCCGATCCGCAAGCTGCCGGCTTCGCCCTTGGCGAGCTGCTCCAGTTGCTGGCCGAGCCGCGCCACGCCAGCCAGCACCATCTCCGCATGCTCGGCCGCCACTTCGCCAAAGATGGTCGGTCGTGCCTTGCCACCGCTTCGATCGAACAGCTCGACTCGGAGCGATCTTTCGAGCCTGGCAATGCTCTTGCTCAGCGTCGGCTGGGAAATGCGGAGGCTCTTGGCGGCACCACTGAAGCTTCCCGCGCTGCATACCGCGACGAGATGCTCGAGCTGCTTCAGTTCCACGGCCGCCGCCCTCACATCGCGCGCATCAGCGCCGCACCCTTGTCGAGCAGCGGCAGCACCTTGTCCTTGCCTTCGGGCGGCACGGCGAACACGACGCGGTCGACGCCGGCGTCGCGGGCGCGCTTCAGCGCCTCGCCGTCCATGGCGACACCGAACAGCGTGACCGGCACCTCGGCCGGGTCGCGGCCCGCCTTCGCCGCCATCTCGCGGAACGGCGGCAGCATCGCCAGCGTGTCGCCGCCACGGCCGCCGATCGGCATCCAGCCGTTGCCGTAGGCGATGGCGCGGCGCGCGCCCTGCGGGAAGCCGCCGCCGACCACGATCGGCGGATGCGGCTTCTGCACCGGCTTGGGCCACTGCATCATCTCGTCGAACTTCACGAGCTCGCCGGCGTATTTCGGCTTGGAGCGCGCCCAGATCTCCTTCATCGCCTCGATGCGCTCGCGCACCAGCTTGAAGCGGGTGGCGAATTCGGTGCCGTGGTCAGCCATCTCCTCGGCGTTCCAGCCGCCGCCAATGCCGAACAGCAGGCGGCCGTTGGACAGGCGGTCGACGGTCGAGACCTCCTTGGCGGTGTGGATGGGGTCGCGCTGGACCACCAGGCAGACGCCGGTGCCGAGCTTGATCGTCCTGGTGACGACGGCGGCGGCGCCCATCGCCACGAAGGGATCATAGGTGTCGTAGTACCATTTCGGCAGCTCAGAGCCGCCCGGCCACGGCGACCTGCGGCTGGTCGGGATGTGGCTATGCTCGGGGAACCACAGCGATTCGAAGCCGCGCGCCTCGGCCTCGACGGCGAGTTCGTGCGGCGGCACCGCGTAGTCCGTCGGAAACATCGTGATGCCGATCTTCATGCCCTGTTCCTCCCGCTGGCGTTTGCGCCAGTCTATACGGCCCTGGGAAACGGCCACAGACACGAAATGTTCTCATCGGCGAGGTCGAGGCTCTTTCAGCCGGGCCGATACCTATCGCGATTGCCCCCGCAAGCGCGGTCGGTCACACTGCCTAGGCGGCTGGGGGCCGCAGAGCGATCGATCATCGATCACAGGGGGAGAGGCACATGCTCAGGAAACTGTTCGTACTGATTGTTGCCGCGTCCGCGTTGGGTGCCTGCGAGTCCAGCCAAGCCGTCACGCCGCCGATGACGCCGGCGCCGGCGATGGCGCCGGTGTCGTACATGACGTTCTTCGAGTTCGCCAGCGTCACCCTCAGCGACCAGTCGCTGAACACGATCGCCCAGGCGGCCCAGGTCTACAAGACCAAGCAGAACGGCAAGATCACGGTGACCGGTTACGCCGACACGGTGGGCTCGGCTGCCGCCAACATGCAGCTGTCGCAGCGCCGCGCCGACGCGGTCAAGGCCGGCCTGGTCAAGGCGGGCGTGCCGGCCGCGGCCATCACGACCAACGCCAGCGGCGACACCGGCACGCTGGTCGCCACCGGCCCGCAAACCAACGAACCGCGCAACCGCCGGGTCGTGATCGTCATCAACTGACCGGTGTCGGTCAGCGAGCGGCCGCCTGCGCCCCACCGGGTGCGGGCGGCTTGCGGCTGTCCTGCACCGACATGCCCCGCACCGACATGCCCTGCACGACGGCCTTGATGTCCAGGGGCTCCTCGACCAGCGTCTCGGCATTCCACATGCTGCGTTCGATTTCCATGAAGTTGCCGTCGTAGACGTGGATCGCGGCGCTGATCCGCGACAGCGGATTGACGACGGAATGGACGATGTCGGGGCCGAGAAGCGCCACGTCACCGGCGCCCAGCGCCTCGCCGCCGGCGGCCTCGATCTGGAATTTCCCCGAACCAGGGGCGGCACCGCGAACGCGGCGCCAGAACATGTTGTCCTCGCGGCCCTCATACATGCCGATCACGGCCGACATGCGATGGTCGTGCGGCAGGGTGATCTGCCGGGGCGCCCACAACAGGTTGAGCACCGTGAGTTCGGGCGACTTGTAGAGCACCTGGACGCCCGCCTTTTCCGGCGGGCCGATGGTGCGGACGAGCGCTGCCGGATCGGCGACGGCGCGGGCCACGACCTCCCGCATGGGCTGCCGGGACCGCTCGGGCAGGGTCGCCCGAAGGTCGGCGATGAACCGGTCCAGGTCGAACATCTCTGGTCTCCTTGCCGCTCGCGCCGCCGGGGCTCCGGCGCTATTGATGGACAATGTTCTCATCCTTCTTCCCCAACCCGAAACTCTTCTTTCCGGCCGCCGTCCTGTGGACGGCCCTCAGCATGGTGCTGTGGTACGGCCTGGCCCGCGACCTCGGGCCCCAGCTCAGCCTCGGCGGCCTCGTAGGTTTTGCCTACCCGCCGGCCGACGCCGACGGGGCCGCCGTCGCCGTCGAAACGGCGCGCAACATCTGGCTCTACCAGTACATGATCGCGATCGGCGCGGTCTTCGTCGGCCTGGTCGGCTGGCTGCTGCCGCACCGCTGGTTCCGGTGGTCGGTCGGGGTTTCGGCCGTCATCATCTTTTTCATCTGGTTCCAGGTCCAGCTCGACGTGATGATCAACAACTGGTTCGGCACCTTCTACAACATGATCCAGCAGGCGCTCGCCAAGCCGAACGCCGTCACCCAGGAGCAGTTCTTCGGCCAGCTCCTGACGTTCGGCGGCATCGCGCTGGTCTACATCACCACAGCCGTGCTGCTGGCCTTCGTCACCAGCCACTACATCTTCCGCTGGCGCACGGCGATGAACGACTTCTACACCGCCAACTGGCACCGCCTGCGCCACATCGAAGGCGCCTCGCAGCGCATCCAGGAGGACACGCAACGCTTTGCCACGACTTTGGAACAGCTCGGTGCCAGCCTGATCGACGCGCTGATGACCCTGCTCGCGTTCCTGCCGATCCTGTGGGTCCTGTCCGCCCACGTGAAGGAGCTGCCGCTGATCGGCGCCGTGCCGCAGGCGCTGGTGTTTGTCGCAGTCATCTGGGCGGCGCTCGGCACCGCCCTGCTGATGATCGCGGGCATCCGGCTGCCGGGCCTCGAGTTCCGCAACCAGCGCGTCGAGGCGGCCTATCGCAAAGAGCTGGTGCTGGGCGAGGACGATGCCGGCCGCGCGCAGCCGCCGACGCTTGCCAGCCTGTTCCGCGACGTGCGGGCAAACTACTTCCGCCTGTATTTCAACTTCCTCTACTTCAACATCGTCCGTTACGGCTACCTGCAGGCCAGCGTCCTCGTGCCCTACATCGCGCTGGCGCCTTCCATCGTCGCCGGCGGCCTGACGCTCGGCGTCATGCAGCAGATCATCCGCGCCTTCGGCCGGGTCGAGGGATCGTTCCAGTACCTGGTCAAGTCGTGGACGACGATCGTGTCGCTGATCTCGATCTACAAACGGCTGCAGGCCTTCGAGGCGCTGATGCGGGACCAGCCGCTGGGCGCCATCGAAGCCGAAGCCGTCCCCCAGCAACCTTAGACCACAACCGCAACGCAAAGGCCGGCACACCATGAAGGCTGCCTACATCGAGACGTTCGGCGGACCCGAGCTCCTGAAGGTCGGCGATCTTCCCGATCCGTCGCCGGGGCCGGGCCAGGTCGTGGTCGATACCCACGCCGCCAGCGTCAACGGCGCCGACTGGAAAGTCTGTGCCGGCGAATATGCCCAGCCCAGCTTCCCGGTGATCCCGGGACGCGATTTCTCCGGCGTGGTCAGCGCGCTGGGGGCTGACGTCAAGGACCTGAAAGTCGGCGACGAGGTGTTCGGCGTGCTGGAAGCCGGCCGCGACGGCACCTACTGCGAGAAGATCGCCGTCGGCGCCGCCATCGTGGCCAGGAAGCCGCCGCCGCTCTCGCATGTCGATGCCGCCGCGCTGGCGCTGATCGGCCTCACGGCGATCCGGGCGATCGAGGACACGTTGAAGCTCAAGTCCGGCGAAACGATCCTGATCCAGGGCGGCGCGGGTGGCGTCGCGGGTTTCGCCATCCAGCTCGCCAGGCATATCGGCGCCCGCGTCATCACCACCGCCAGTGCGGCCAACCTCGGCTACGTACGCGAACTCGGCGCCGATCAGGCGATCGACTACAACGCGACCGATTTCAGGAAGGTCGCGAGCAACTGCGACGCGGTGTTCGACACCGTGGGCGGCGACGTGGCGATGCAGTCGTTCGCCGTGCTGAAGCCGGGCGGGCGGGCGGCCTTCATCGCCTCGGGCGCGCAGGCACCCAAGCCCGACCGCGCCGACGTCGTGGCGCTGCGGCCGGCGGTCGGCCGCGCCCGGGCGCCACTCGAACGCATCGTCGAACT
>JACPVT010000092.1 GCA_016191685.1 Rhodospirillales bacterium
ACGCCCGACGGCGGCGGCGCGCGGTCGCCGGCCTCGTCGCCGAAGACGTCGGCGAAGATGGCGCCCAGGTCGACGGCGGCGCCGGTCGACTGCGCCACCGCGCCGCCTGCCTTGCCGTTGCCGGCCGCCTGCTCGTCGGAGGGCCGGGCCGTGGCGATGCGGAAATAGATCTCGCGCAGGGCGGTGTCGGCAATCTGCAGGGCTGCCACCAGCTCGCCGAAGAGCTGCTGCTGGATGACGCTGGCGAGCCCGCGCAGCACGGTGTGGACCAGGTCGCGCTTCTTGGCGCGCGCGTCGCCGTCGGAAGCGCTGTGGAAGCCGGCGAGGCGATCGACCAGGCGGCGGATCTGGACTTCCAGCTGGCCGCGCACCTGGGCGCGCTTGATGGCGGGATCGCAGACCGGGATCAGGCTCTTCACCAGGTAGGCGACGCCGCCGTCGTTGGCTCGGAAGGCCTCGTCCCAGGCGCGGGCGGGATCGGCGAAGTGGCGCCGCACGTCCTCGTTCTCGACGAAGTGGCGCCTGAGTTCGCCGGCCCGCTGGGCGAAGTCCTGGGCGATGCCGATCTCGCGGCCGCCGTCATAGTCCATCAGGCGCTCGTCGATCACCGTGGGGTTGCGCAGCCAGAAGCTGTTGTCGAACGGCTTGCCGTTCCAGTTGAGCGGCCATTCGCCACGGAAATTGTTGACCAGCGAATTGCCGAGCCGGGCGCTCCAGCGCAGCCGGCGCGATTCCTCGGTCTCGCCCGCCTTCTGCTCGAACTCGCGGTCCATCTTGGTCAACACCAGGAACAGCGCGTTGCGCTGCTTGGCGCGGTCGGCCGGCGTGGCGCCGATCGTCTGGTCGATCCACGCCGTCATCATGTCCGAGAGGTCGCGGACCTCCTGGTTGCCGTCGGGGATGCAGAGCAGGATGGCGCTGAGTTCGCGCTCCGCCGAATAGCGCTGGAAGAGATAGGCGACCTTGCCGCGCAGCAGGAGCTCGCGCAACGGGTTGGCGCCCTCGGCCACGCCCTTGGTCTTGGCGACGTCATCGAGGTTGGCGAGTTTTAGCCGCGAACGGGCGCCGGGGAAGTCGAGCAGGTCGGTGTGATCGAAGAAGTCCCAGGGCTTCTCGGCGATGGCGACGTTGAGCTCGGCCGTCAGCGCGCAAATCAGCGAGCGCGGCAGGTGCGTATCGGGCGAGGAGCGGCCGTCGGCCCGCTTGGGGCGCACCAGCAGCGTGTCGTCGGAATCGGCGCCGAGGCGATCGAGCGTGAGGACGTCGACGATGCTCTTTTCGCGCGGGATCAGCGCGTCCATGCCGAGCAGCGCCTCGGGCGCGAAGTCGAGTTTCTGCAGGCCGTCGTAGAGCGTGAGGTAGAGGTCGGTGAAAGGCTGGAAATCGTACCACAGCACCGACCACAGCCGGGCACGGTCGTGGCCCGAGAGGCGCGGCGCGAGATCGATCGCCTCGCGCCAGTAGTCGGTGCGCAGCTCCGACGTGACGCCGGCGAAGAAGGTATCGAAGTACTCGATCAGGTCGAGCACGTCGTCGGCGTCGAGATCGCCCACCGGCTGGGGCTGCGCCTTGGCGCGAAGCTCGGACAGGCGCTTGCGGATCGCCGCACCATCGGGGCCTTCGAACTCGGCTTTCTGATGATCGAAGTCGAGCAGGAAGGAGTTGCCCAGGATCTTCACGATGTCGGTCTGCGTCAGCAGCCGCACGCGCACCGGGAAGTCGGGGGCGCCGTCGCTGAGACCCAGGCCAAAGCGGGTGACGAGGCCGGTCGACTCGCGATTGCCCGGCGGGTTGATCTCGCGCAGGAAATCGTAGGTCTTGTCGGCGAAGCGGGCCTGCAGCGGGCGGCCGTCGCGGCTGGCCAGGATCGAGACCAGGTAGGACTTGCCGGCCTGGCTCGGGCCGAACACGCCGACGCACATGCGCCGGCGGGCGGCGCGCGCCAGCTTGCGGCTCTGGTTGCGGACCTTGTGCAGCTCGCTCACCAGCGACGGCGCCTGCTGGGCCACGGTCGGCGACTGCGCCGAGGCGTTCTTCAGCCAGGCCACGCCCTCGCTTGCGGCAACGGCCAGCGATTCGCAGTCCTGGGCCAATTTGAGATCGACGGTGTCCATATCCCTAACCGGTCTTGAGCATGCCCGTGTCGAGCCAGTAGCCCTCACGGCGCGGCAATGTCTGCAGGCGAAGCGTCAGGCGGTCGAGCGCCACGGCACGGCCGTCGCGATTGGTGATCTGGCGCAGCCGGAAGCGCTCGACGTCGCCCGAGTCCTTGTCCTTGGGCTTCACCCGGGCAAGCGCGATGTTGAACGGCGTTTCGCGGGCGTGGCGCTCGGCGTACTCCGGCTTGGCGAATTCCAGCGCATAGAGGCGGGCCGCCGGCCAGCGCGCGAGATCGAGCTGGCGGGCGCCCAGCCACATCGGGCCGCGGAACTCGAAGCCGATCTCCGGCAGCTCGTAGTCGCGGTTGTCGAGATCGACGTCGCGGTAGACCAGGTCTTCCTTCTGCAGCCGGCCGCCGCCGTCGAGCTTGCCGATGAACTTGGCGATGCTCTTGGAACGCAGCAGGTCGGAGCGGAAGGAGAAGTCGGGCAACTGCGACTGCGCCAGCGCGGCGATCATCGCACCCACCGCCACGGTGGTCTTGGGGTCCTCGACCCTGAGGCGGGCGTCGCGGAACGGATACCAGGCGCCGACGCGATACTCGTGCAGAGATATCACCCGTTCCGGCGGCAGCGGCAGCAGCTCCATCACCAGGGAGCGGATGCCGGGCAGACGCGAGGGTCGGCCAGAGAGCAGCAGGATGTCGCAATCGTAGGCGTGGACGATCTCGGCAAGCGGGGCCAGCACGCGCCCCATCTCGGCCCGCACCGTCTTGTCGAGATTGGGCAGATCGACCGGGAAGACCACGGACTTCAAGTCGAAGTCCTTGGCGCCACGCTTGCGCGCCGCCTCGTTGACGAAGGTCACGACCTCGGCCGACGGCTTGGCGCCCTCGGAGAAGAACGAGTCGTAGGACCGGGGCTCCGCGGCGACCACGCCCGACGTCGGATCGAATGTCTCGGCGGCACGCAGGAATTCGAGCGCGACCGGATGGGCGATCTGCAGCGCGAACTGCTGGCGCAGGTTGCGCTGGATCACGTCCTCGCCGCCGCGGTCACCGCCCACCAGCTCGGCCATCAGGTCGGCCGGATTGGCGATGC
>JACPVT010000105.1 GCA_016191685.1 Rhodospirillales bacterium
CGACGGCGGCGCCGGCGACGGCGGCGGCCACGGCCGCCATCGCGGCCTTCGCCTTCCTCGCCCTCGGAGCGGCGTTCGCTGCGCTCGCCGGTTTCGCCCGGTTCGCCCGCCTCACGGTCCTCGACGTCGTCGGGCTCGTCACCAAGCGGGGCCTCACGCGCGACCTCGTCATAGTTGGCGCGGGCCAGTTCCTGGGCCGGGCGGTCGCGGTCCTCGCGGCGCGTCCGCACGCGCTCGATCTCGCAATCGGCCGCGTTCAGCTCGTCGTCGGCCTCGACCGACACCATGAAGCCATAGCGGGTCTCGATCTCGGACAGGGTGTGGCGCTTCTGGTTGAGCAGGTAGAGCGCCACCTTCGGCGGTACGTTGACCAGGATCTCGGTCGCCCGACGGCGAACGCCTTCCTCCTCGATGGCTCGCAGCGCATGCAGTGACGCCGATTCGATGGAGCGGATGCGGCCGATGCCGGCGCAGTGCGGGCAGAGCTCGGTCGAATGCTCGAGCAGGCTGGGGCGCAGGCGCTGGCGCGACATCTCGAGCAGGCCGAACGCGCTGATGCGGCCGATCTGGATGCGGGCGCGGTCGGTGCGCATCGCGTCCTTGACCTTGTGCTCGACCTGCCGCTGGTGCCGCGTCTCCTCCATGTCGATGAAGTCGATCACGACCAGGCCGGCGAGGTCGCGCAGGCGGACCTGGCGGGCGATCTCCTCGGCCGCCTCGATGTTGGTCCTGAGCGCCGTCTCCTCGATATTCCGCTCCTTGGTCGAGCGGCCCGAGTTGACGTCGATGGCAACCAGCGCCTCGGTCGGATTGATGACGATGTAGCCGCCGCTGCGCAGCTGGACGGTCGGCGAATGCATGGCGTCGAACTGCGCTTCCACCTGGTAGCGGTGGAACAGCGGGATCTGCTCCTTGTAGAGCTCGACCTTGCTGGCCTGGTGCGGCACGAGTTGGCGCATGAAGCCGCTGGCGGCCTCGAAACCCGCTTCGCCCTCGACCAGCACCTGGGCGATGTCGGTGTCGTAGACGTCGCGCAGCGAACGCTTGATTAGGTCGCCTTCCTCGTAGATCAGCGCCGGCGCCGTCGAACGCATGGTGAGTTCGCGGATCGAATCCCAGAGGCGCGACAGGTATTCGTAGTCGCGCTTGATATCGATGTTGCTGCGTTCGAGGCCGGCGGTACGCAGGATCACGCCCATGCCCTGCGGCACGTCGAGTTCGCCCAGCATCTCCTTCATCCGCTTGCGATCGGCGGGGTTGGAGATCTTGCGCGAGATGCCGCCGCCACGTCCGGCATTGGGCATCAGCACGCAGTAGCGGCCTGCCAGCGACAGGTAGGTGGTGAGGGCGGCGCCCTTGTTGCCGCGCTCCTCCTTGACGACCTGGACCAGCAGGATCTGCCGGCGCTTGATGACTTCCTGGATCTTGTAGTGGCGGATCGGGTTGCGGCGGCGGCGCTCGCGCGTCTCGCGCTCCTCGACAGCATCGTCGCCGCCCAGGGTCTCGACGGTGACCTCGGGCTGTGGTGCTTCGGAGGGATCGGACGGGTCGGACGGATGGTCTGCCTGCTCGGCCGAGTCCTCGGGTGCGGCGTCGACTGCCGCTTCGGGGATCGCATCGGGAAGGTCGGTGGGCGCCGGCGCTTCGATCGGTTCCGCGAGCGCCGGCCCATCGAGACGTTCGCTCGATATGGCGGCCGGCTGAGCTTGCGGTTCTGGAGCAGGGGGCTCGACTGGAGCCGTCTCGACTGGGGCAGTCTCGACTGGCGTTTCGGTGGCGAATTCAGCGACGGGGCCGTTCTCTTCGGATGGCGTCGTCTCATCGACACCGTTCTCGGCGACTGGTTCCTCGCGGCGCGCGGCGCGGGCGTCGTCGATGTCGGAGCGGTCGACACGGCGGCGGCGACGGGGCTCGTGATCCTCATCGGCTTCGGCGTGCAGGCGCTGCTGCTCGGCGATCAGCCGTTCGCGGTCGGCGACCGGGATCTGATAGTAGTCGGGATGGATTTCCGAGAAGGCCAGGAAGCCGTGGCGATTGCCGCCATACTCCACGAACGCCGCCTGCAGCGACGGTTCGATGCGAATGACCTTCGCGAGGTAGATGTTGCCCTTGAGGGGCTTGCGGGTCGAAGTCTCGAAATCGAATTCTTCAAGTCGTGTTCCATCGACGACGACCACCCGAGTTTCTTCGGGATGGCTCGCATCAATGAGCATGCGCCTTGCCATGGGCTCGCTCCCGAGGCGTTCGGTCCCAGCCGGCGCGAGCGACCAGCGGCCAAGCCGCCTCTCTGGCGCGAGGGGGACGGAGCGCCATCGACCCGTCGAACGGCCAAACCTAGGCCAAGACGGGGAAGCATCGCGCCGCCGGACCGCAACTGGGTCCTGCCAACCTCGGTGTTCCTGATAGCCACCGCCTGTCTAACAATCCTTTGGCGAACCCGCCGCGTCCGTTCTTGCGTTGCAAAAAGGGGCGCCAGCGTTGGCCCGGCTGGGGACTGCCGTCGGAGCGACACCCCAATAGGGAGCGCTTCGAACGACGGCGACTGCTCGCAAAACGCAACATACGGGGTTCATACCGGTGCGACAATCAAAAGATTGAGGTACATGAATTTTGTCCTTTAACTAATTGATAAGACTTGAAATTATCCGGTAATTTATGTATTTAGATTAAGATATCGCAAAAATAATAAACCCCTCTGACATATTAAGTGGCGCCCGCCATGCCCGCCCTCCACCGTCGCGATCTGCTTGCCGTGCTGACCGGTCTGACAGCCTTTGGCTTCGGCGCGGTCGATGCGTGGGCAAAGGCGCCGGCGCCGAAATCGGTGAAGAAGCCCACGCCGCCGCCGCGGCCGAAACTGGTCTTCCTGGATCCTGGCCATGGCGGCAAGGATCCCGGCGCGCAGGGTGTTCGCGGCACCCAGGAAAAGGCCGTGGTCATGGCCATTGCCCGCGAACTCCAGCGCGAATTGCAGGCCGGTGGCCGCTATCGCGTGATGCTGACGCGTAGTAGCGACAGCTACGTGGCCTTGCGTGAGCGGGTGGCGCGCGCCCAGGCGGCCAAGGCCGACCTGTTCCTGTCCCTGCATGCCGATTCGCACGACAATCCCGACGTTCGGGGCGCCTCGGTCTACACGCTGTCGGAGGCGGCGACCGACCGCGAAGCCGCCGCTCTTGCCGCCCGCGAGAACCGCGCCGACGCCGTCGTCGCGGGTTTGAAGCTGGCGGACAAGGACGACAATGTCGCGCGCACCCTCGTGGCCATGAGCCATCGCGGCACGGTGAACGACTCGCGCCGGCTCGCCGAGACCATCGTCCAGGGCTTCAGCCGCAGCGGCGTCCGACTGCTGCCGCGGACCCACCGCCAGGCGGGCTTCGCCGTGCTGACCTCGCCAGACATCCCGGCCGCCCTGGTTGAGCTCGGCTACCTCTCCAATCCCCAGGACGAGAAGCTCCTGACCGTCCGCCAGCACCAGATCGCCCTGGCGCGGGCGCTCCGCGGGTCGGTTGATGCCCATTTTGCGGCCAGCACCGCCACAAGAAAGGCGTAAGTCGCGGTAACTCTCGCCGTTGCTGCCTCGAAAGGCGCCGCGTAGAAGATGACCGTGCTCAATCTTGTCAAAGTCTTTCTGGCCTTCGCCACGGCCGCCCTCATTGTAGGCACCGGGACCGTGGCCGGGCTCTTTTGGCACTTCAGCCATGGCTTGCCGGATCACAAGCAGCTGGCCGACTATCAGCCGCTGACTGTGTCGCGCCTTTATGCGGCTGACGGCCGGCTGCTCGCGGAATATGCCCGCGAGAAGCGGGTGTTCGTGCCGGTTGCGGCCATGCCCAAGCGCGTCGTCGAGGCCTTCGTCGCGGCAGAGGACCAGCGCTTCTTCACCCACCCCGGCATCGACTTCATCGGCGTCGTGCGCGCCATCATCTCCAACGTCACCAACCCCGGCAAGCGGCCGGAGGGCGCTTCAGGCCTGACCCAGCAGGTCGCCAAGAACTTCCTGCTGACCAACCAGGCGACCCTGGCGCGCAAGATCCGCGAAGCGATTCTCGCCTTCCGCATCGAGGAGACCTACTCGAAGGAACGCATCCTCGAGCTCTACCTCAACGAGATCTACCTCGGCTCGGGCAACTACGGCGTGGCCCAGGCGGCGATCAACTACTTCGACCGCTCGCTGGGTGAACTCACCCTGTCCGAGATCGCCTATCTCGCAGCGCTGCCCAAGGCGCCCAACCGCTATCACATCGTGCGCAACGAAAAGGAGGCGTACGCCCGTCGCGATTACGTGCTGAATCGCATGCAGGAAGACGGCTACATCAAGCCGGCGGAGGTGCAGGCGGCGCGCGCCGAAAAGCTGCAACTGCGCCGCCGCGGCGCCACCGAGACGACGCAGGCCGATTTCTTCGCCGAGGAAGTGCGGCGCAACCTGTTGGCGGCCTATGGCGAGAAGGGCCTCTATGAGGGTGGCCTCACCGTCAGCACGACGCTCGATCCTGCCTTTCAATCGGCCGCCGATAGAGCGTTGCGCGACGGACTGATCGCCTACGACCGCCGCCACGGCTGGCGTGGAGCCTACGCAAAGATTCCCGACATGAGTGTGTGGGAGGAGGAGTTCGCCCGCATCACCCAGCGCCGCCCGCTGTTCGGACCGCCGACGTGGCAGCTCGCGGTCGTCAACAAGGTCGATGCCCAGTCGGTGCAGATCGTCGGACTGCCGGGTGGTGAAGGCAACAACGAGGGCACGATCCCTTTCGCCGAGATGACCTGGGCACGGCCGACCCTCGCCGACCAGCGCGTCGGCAACCCGCCACGGGCGCCGCGCGACGTGGTGAGCGTGGGCGATGTCGTCGTCGTCGAAAAGATCGACAAGCCCGCTGGCGCGCCGGCCAATGCCAAGCCCTATCCGCCCAAGACCTATGCGTTGCGCCAGGTCCCCAACGTCGAGGGCGGCGTGGTGATCATGGATACCCAGACAGGGCGCGTGCTCGCCATGTCGGGCGGCTGGGCCTATGGCCGCAGCCAGTTCAATCGCGCCGTCCAGGCCGCCCGGCAGCCCGGCTCGGCCTTCAAGCCGTTCGTTTTTCTGGCGGCGATGGACGCGGGCTTCAGTCCGGCCAGCATCGTGCTTGATGGGCCGTTCAGCTACGACCCCGGCCACGGCCAACCGGTCTGGACGCCGAAGAACTACGGCGGCGACTTCCTCGGACCGGCGACCGTGCGTCGCGGCCTCGAACTGTCGCGCAACCTGATGACCGTGCGCATGGCCCAGCAGGTCGGCATGAAGCACGTCGTCGAGGTTGCCAAGGAATTCGGCGTCACCGACAACATGGGCGCCTATCTGCCGATGGCGATCGGCGCCGGCGAGACGACCTTGCTGCGCATGACCATGGCCTACGCGATGCTTGCCAATGGCGCGCTCGAGATCACGCCCAGCCTTGTGGACCGCGTGCAGGACCGCAACGGCAAGACCATCTACCGCCATGAACCGCGCGCCTGCAGGGGATGCAACGAGGCCGTCGCGGCGGGCGGCAAGCCTGTGCCGCCCGAACTGATCGACTCGCGCAAGCCCTTCCATGATCCGGCGGCGGTCTACCAGGTCGTGAGCATGATGCAGGGCGTCACCGTGCGCGGCACCGCGGGCCGGCTCGCTGCCCTCGGCCGGCCGATCGCCGGCAAGACCGGCACGACCAATGATGCGCGCGACAACTGGTTTCTGGGATCGACGCCCGACATCACGATCGGCATCTACATCGGTTTCGACGAGCCGCGGAACCTCGGTGCCCAGGAGACCGGCGGTGGTAATGCCGTGCCGATCTTCGAGCAGATCGCCAAGGAGATCTTCAAGGGCAAGCCGCCGACGCCGTTCCGCATCCCGCCCGGCCTGCGCATGGTTCGCTTCACCTACGAGGGCGGCACGATCGACGAGGTCTTCAAGCCCGGCACCGAGCCCGGCTCGGACGGCTACATGGTGACGCCGCTTGACG
>JACPVT010000106.1 GCA_016191685.1 Rhodospirillales bacterium
CCTCTCGAAGGCAAGCTCGCTGGTGACCTGCAGCCAGCCGTCACCCTCGTTGCCGATCAGGCAGCTCTCCGGGATGAAGCAGTCGTTGAAAGTCACCTCGTTCCAGTCATGGCGGCCAGCGAGGTTGATGATCGGGCGGATGGTGATGCCCGGCGTCTTGAGATCGACCAGCAACTGGCTCAAGCCCTTGTGGCGATCGCCGTGCTGACCGGACGTGCGCACGAGGGTGATGCAGTAGTGATTGCGATGGGCGCCCGAAGTCCAGACCTTGGTGCCGTTGACGCGAAAGCCGCCCGGCACCGGCTCGGCGCGGGTCCGCACCGAAGCGAGGTCGGAACCAGAATCGGGCTCGCTCATGCCGATCGAGAAATAGCATTCGCCGGCGGTGATGCGCGGCAGGATGGCCTGACGTTGCTCCTCGCTGCCGAACCGCAGCAGGAGCGGGCCGGACTGGCGATCCGCCACCCAATGCGCGCCGGCCGGTGCGCCGTTGCCCAGCAGTTCCTCGGTGACGACATAGCGGTCGAGGAAACTGCGCTCGCTGCCGCCATACTGTTTGGGCCAGGTGATGCCGATCCAGCCCCGCTTGCCCAGCGCCCTGCTGAAGTCCGAGGAGCGCGTGTTCCAGCTCGAGAAGCGGTCCTCCGTCTCGAGAGCCGGCAGCGTCTCCCTGAGGAAGGAGCGCACTTCGGCGCGCAACGCCTCGGCCTCGGGCGGCAGATGGAACGGCGGGAATTCGAGCTTGGGGATGGACATCGACGTTCTCGGCTGTTGGATGCTTCTTCTGTGTCGGCTTATCCTAGGCTAGGCAACCAGGGAGTTTCGAGGGTCGAATGCCACGCCGCCCGCCACGCTTGCCGCCACTCCTGGCGGAATTCGACGACGAGGAACGCGATGCCGTGCTCGCGGCCAACCGTGCGTTCTATCGTGCCTTCAACGACCGCGACGCCGACGCAATGGATCTGCTGTGGTCACCGACCGGATCCGTGGTCTGCCTTCATCCCGGCCAGGCTGCATTGCACGAACGAGCCGAGATCATGGCAAGCTGGCGGGCCATCATGCGCCATCCCGAAGCTCCCCGCGTGCGCTGCGCCGAGGAATGGGTGGTGGGACGCCCCGGTCTCGCCCTCGTGGTCTGTCGCGAGATACTGCCCAACGTGCAGCTCATGGCGACCAACAGCTTCACCCGGTCGAGCGGCGGCTGGCACATCATCGGTCATCATTCCGGCCCGGTACCCTCGATCGAGACCCGACAGCCGACGGCGGCGAGCGCTTCGGCGCCGGCCCGCGACCGGCGCAAACTGCACTAGGGTCCGTGTGGGAGGAGCACCGGAGAGGGTTCCACTTCGACAAGAAATTCCTCGCGGGCAAGGCAAGGAACGCCGACCCAGGTTGAGCACGGCAATTGGTCGCCAAATACCGCCTTGAGAGCGCCTCCGATAGCCTTGCCTTCGTGCATGTGGCTTTGCTTGATGTAGATGCGCAACGAACCCACCTGATCGAGCTTTGCACCCACGGATTCCAGTGCGGCAGCGACGTTGGTGAGGCTCTTTTCGAGTTGGCGGCCGATGTCACCGGCGCCAACGATGTTTCGCTCGGCATCCCAGGCCGTCTGACCCGACACATGAACCTCGCGTCCAGCGGACGTTGTTACGATCGTGACCTGAGCAAAGCCGAACTGTCGGCTATCGAATATTCCGGTGGGAACCTGGATCGATCGGCTCATGGCAGCTTCCTTGTCACGTGATCGGGCCGTCGGCGCGGAAGAGCGGCCGCAAACGGCCGTAAGGTACCACGACCTGATATGCCCCGGCCGAATAGGGCCCGACGTCGTAGGCGTTGAAAATCAACTCCAGCCGATCGGCGCGCCAGCAGTAGTGGCTGGGATCGCGCAGCGTCTTGGCCAGGTTCGCGGGCTCGAGCGCATCGTCGAAGCCCGGATTCTTGACGAACTGCTTCTTGAGGTCCGCCGCGACGATCCCAACCACCAGTTTCAGCCAGGCATCGCCAGGCGCGAACACGCCGCCCGGCTGCACTGCCTTGCCCGTACGCAGGTCGACCAGCACGCACGCCGTGCCGCCGAAGCCGTGGGCGCCACCGCTGTAACCGTAGAAATCGATGGCGACTGCAATGGCGTTGGTGCTCGGCCGACGCAATGCGAAGGCCTGTTCATAGGACCACGTCTGCTCGCGCTCGACACCGGAGTCAGCCTTCGGCGTGCTGTCCTCGTCGCTCTTTCTCGCGTCATCCGCGAAGGTCCGGTTGACGGCCGAGAAGTCGGCGGTCGCGCCCTCGAACTGCGGATAACGCGTATCGATCGAGTAGGTGATGTTGCCGACCTTGCCGGCCTTGTACACGGCATGCTCGCCGATGAACGGATAAATGCCGTCGGCCAACACCTTGAGGTTTGCGGCCCGCGCGTCGTAGCGCACTTTGAGGCAGTCGGTGATCGCATCGGCGCCACCACTGCAGGCGCGGTTGCGGTTGCCGATCCAGCGCACCTGATCCCTGGCCAGATGCTCCTTCGCCGGGCCAGCTAGCTTGGCTGCCAGCGCCGAATAGATCGCCGCCATTTCGCGATCGGCTCGGGCGAGTTCGGAATTCTTGCAGATTGTTCGCTCGACGGCACTCGAGGCCTTGGCGCAGTCGAAGCTCGCGCCGCCTTGCGCCAGTGCGGGCGCGGTCGCGATCAGGACGAGAAACGCGACCGCCGCCGGCAGTCTCGTCATAGCCGCCTCCAAGCCTTGAGCCGGCGCACGGCCTCGTCCATTTCCGCAGTCGATCCGGCGAACGATATGCGCAGCGTGCCGGCGCCGCGCGCGCGGTCGAAATCGACACCGGGCGTCGTCGCCACGCCGGCCTCGCGCAGCATGCGGCTGCAGAAATCCCTGCTGTCATTGGTGAGATGCGAAACGTCGGCGTAGATGTAGAAGGCGCCCTGTGCCGGAGTCAGGCGATCGAGACCGGCTTTCGGCAATCCGGCCATCAGCAGGTCCCGGTTGGTGCGATATCGGCGGACATGACCATCGAGTTCATCGCGGCACTCGAAGGCCGCCAGCGCAGCATGCTGCGACAGCGTCGGCACCGAGATGAAGAAATTCTGCGCCAGGCGCTCGATCGGCCGGACCAGGTCGGGCGGCACGACCAACCAGCCGACGCGCCAGCCGGTCATCGAGAAGTACTTAGAGAAGCTGTTGACCACGATCGCGCTGTCCGACATCTCGACCGCCGAGTGCGTTTCGCCCTCATAGACGATGCCGTGATAGATCTCGTCGGAGATCAGCCGCACGCCGTTGCGACTGCACCACTCCGCGAGCGCCTTCAGTTCGGCGCGATTCACCATCGTGCCGGTGGGGTTGGACGGGCTTGCCAGGATCAGGCCATCGATCCGTCCGGCTTTCTCCAGCGCCGCGACGGTCGGCTGAAAGCGATCGGCGGACGAGGTCGGTAGATCGACGGCCTCGAGATTGAGGGCCGCCAGGATGTTGCGGTAGGCGGGGTAGCCTGGCGCCGCCAGCGCCACGCGATCGCCGGGATCGAAGCTTGCCAAAAACACCAGCGGAAAGCCGCCCGACGAGCCGGTGGTCACGATCACCCGCTCCGCCAGCACCTCGGCGCCATAGGCCTCACGATAGTGGCGCGCGATGCGCTCGCGCAGAGCCGGTATCCCAAGCGCCGCGACGTAGCCGATGCGGTCCGAGTCCAGTGCGGCGCGGGCGGCCTCCAGCGCACCTTTGGGCGCCGGCGTACTGGGTTGCCCCACTTCGAGGTGGACGACAGTGTCGCCGGCCGCTTCCTTTTCCGCCGCCGCCGCCATGACATCCATGACGATGAACGGATCGACGGCGCCGGAGCGGCGCGACAGCTTTCCTGACATGCTCGCCGGGCCTAGCGTTCGACGGCGATCAGCGCGAGCCCGGCACCTGCCGGATCGATGGCGCCCTGGCACGTGGCAGCACTGCTGCGCAGCCCGCTGGGACAGGCGATGGCGTTGACATAGCCACCCTGACCCCGGCGCGCGGCCAGCACCGAGGCGACGTTCTGCCCGGCCTCGATCGTGGCCCGCGCCACGGCGCCCGTCGCCTGGGCCGCGGTCGCTGCCCCGCCGCCCGCGCCGGCGAAGGTGAACTCTCCGCTGCTGGGATAGGCGATGATCATCGGGCTCACGGATGCAGCGTCAGGCGTCGGCGCACCGAGCAGGATTCCTGTTCCGCGCACGACGACCCGTGCACCAAACAGCTGCCCCATGGACAGGCTGCAGGCAGCGGCGCCGCCCTTGCTATCGACCGCCGCCAGGCCGGCGAAGCCAGCGGAATCGATCGGCGTCCCGCCAGCCGGCGCCTGACCCCGCCAACCCGCCAGGGCCGAAGCGCCCGCCATCGGCGGCGGCGCCACATAGACGCGCTGGCGGCCATAGGCTTCGCCGGCTGGCGGACCCGCCTGGGGTACCGCGTTGCGCAAGGCTTCAAGCGGCAGACTGCCGCCCATCTGCGAGACTTGCTCCGACAGGCTGCGCGCAAACAACCCTTGGAAAAAATCGACGCCGCCGCGCGCCCGGATCGTGCCCAAGGTGCCCGCAAGCTCGGCCTGCACCCAACGATCTCCCTCTGAAAGCAGGCCGCCACCAGCCTTGCCGAAGACGCGAAGGGCCTCGCGATCGGACAGGGTCGCCCCTCCCGCCTGGAGATCGCGCGCCAGAGCCCGCGACACCGGCACGCCAAATCGCGCCAGACGCTCGCCCGGCGAGACGACCTGTTCCCAACGCACCTGGCCGTGACGAACGTGCATCAGCGTCATGGCGCGCACGCTGCTGGGGACCGAGAACGACACACGGTTGATCGGGCCGGGCGCCGCAACAGGCGCAAACACGAAGGATTCGGCCTTCTGATTCTTGGAATTATGCACAACACAGGCGCCCGAGGCGCCCAATCCGGACGCCGACGGCAAGGTGACGGAAAGCGCGAAATACATGGCAATTGCGGCGTCGGTCGCATTGCCCCCGCCCAGCAGGACTTCACGTCCGACCTCCGCGGCCCGGCTCTCGTCCGCCGAGACGGCGGCGAAGGAAGCGCCGCGGAATATGCCCGACAGGCCGCTTTGTCCGGGTGCCTTGCCGGCTGGATTGGCGGCGTTGGCAGCTGCATCGCTGGACTGATCCGTCTCACTTCTGCCACAAGCCGACAGCAAAAGAACGACAACCAGCGCCAAGCTGCGCAATTGACGCGGCCGCCGCGCGTTCCTAGCCTGCTTGCAACCCGTGCCGCCCGTGTTCAAACGCATCGCCATCCTCATTTGCCTCTCGCTGCTCACGCTGGCGCCGCTTCATGCTGCCTACGCTCAACGGCTCAATCTCATACGCGACGCCGAGATCGAAAACACCATCCGGACATTCGTCATTCCGATCTGGAGGGCCGCCGGCCTCGACCCCAACGCGGTCGAGATCATGATCGTCCAGGACGGTTCCCTCAACGCCTTCGTGGCGGGTGGCCAGCGGATCTTCATAAATACCGGCCTGATCATGCGGACCGAGACGCCCAATCAACTGATCGGCGTCCTGGCGCACGAGAGCGGTCATATCGCCGGCGGGCACCTGGCCCGCATGCAAGAGGAACTGCGAGCCCTGTCGACCATGCAGATCCTGGAGACGATCCTGGCCGGCGGCGCGATGGCAGGTGGAGCGGTGTCGGGCGCCGGCGGCGGCAGAGGCGGTCCAACCGGAGGCGCCACCAAAGCGCCGGGGTCGATCATGTCCTTCCTCAAGTATTCACAGACGCAGGAGTCAGCAGCCGACCAGGCAGCCATGAACTATCTCCAGAAGACCGGCCAGTCACCTAAGGGCACGGTCCAATTCCTGCGCACCCTGCTGAAGGAAGAGCGCATGGCGATAACGCAGCGCGATCCCTACCTGTCGACTCATCCGCTGACACCAGAACGGATCTCGGCGTTCGAGGAAGCAGCTGCGCGTTCGCCCTACGCCAATACACCCGACACGCCCAAATTCCTCGACATGCATCACCGCATGGTCGCCAAGCTCTATGGCTTCGTCGCACCCGACATCGCCCTGCAACGCTTCAGCGAGGCCGACCGCTCGGTACCGGCGCGCTATGCCCGCGCCATCGCACTCTATCGCAAGGGCAATCTCGGGTCGGCGCTGCTCACGATCGACGGCTTGTTGAAGGAGTATCCCAACGACCCCTATTTTCACGAGGTCAAGGGTCAGATGTTGTACGAGAACGGCCGCGCCGCCGAGTCCGTCACATCTTACCGTCGGGCAGTTCAATTGCTGCCGGCGGTCGGCATCCTGAAAATCGACCTAGCCCGCGCCCTTCTCGACACCAACAATCCGGAGAACGACCGCGAGGCCATCCGCAATCTCGAACTCGCCGTGCAACAGGAATCAGGCTCATTCGAACTCTGGCGATTGCTGGCGGCCGGCTATTCCAAGCAGAACAACGCCGGCATGACTTCGCTCGCTCGCGCCGAAATGGCGATCCTGCGGGGACAACGCTCCGAGGCGCAATCGCATGCCGCCACCGCCGAGCGTAGCCTGCAGCCCGGAACGCCGGCATGGCAGCGCGCCCAGGATATCAAGGCCTACATCAATACTCGCCCGCGCCGCTGACGACCACTAGGGTCACGCCGCCGGCCCCTCACCTCTCCCGTGGAGTTCCCGACAATGCGTTCGATCCTTCTCGTTCTTTGCGCCGCCCTGATCGGCGGCGGCGCGCTTCTCGCCGTGGGCGCTACCAAGCCCGCCGATGTTGGCGCGCCGACCGCAACTGCAGACGTCGGCGACAAGGCAGCGTTCGGCAAGCGGGTCCGGGAGTATCTGATCGGCAACCCGGAAGTCCTGGTCGAGGTGATGCAGGAGTTCGAGCGCAAGCAGGACAGCCAACGTGACGCGGTGGCGCTGAAGGCAATACGCCAGCACAAGGACGGGCTTCTGGCCGACCCGGAAAGCCCGTCCAGCGGCAACGCCGGAGGCGATGTCATCATTGTCGACTTCAACGACTATCAATGCCCCTACTGCAAGCGTGCCCATCAGGCCTTGAAGTCCGTGGTGGCCGCCGACGGCAGGGTCAAGGTCATCTACAAGGACCTGCCGATCCTGGGCGAGGCTTCGCGCCTGGCCGCGCTCGCGGCAATGGCCGCAGCCAAACAAGGCAAACACCTCGCGCTCCATGACGCGCTGATGGAGTTTAACGGCAAGCTTGACCGCGCGCGCATACTGGAGATCGCGACGTCGGTCGGCCTCGACGTCGCCCTCCTCGAAAAGGATATGGAAGACCCCAAGTTCAAACAGCTCATCGATCGCAACATGGCACTGGCCAGCGCGCTGGGCGTCCGCGGCACACCCGCCTTCGTCATCGGCGACCAGTTCGTCCCCGGCGCCGTCGAGGCCGACGCGCTGAAGAAGTTGATCGCCGAAGCCCGCAGGCGTTAGCGCGACAGTGTCGCCGACAGGCCGAGCGCGTCGACCAGATCGGCGCCCGGGCCGGTCAGGTAGTCGATCCTGTCGATCGCCAGCGGAGGGTCCGGTCGGGCGTCGAACGTGAGCGTGCCGCCCTGCTCGACGAAGCGGGCGGTCGAGTCGAGAAGCTGCTCCAGACCCTGGGTAATCAGCACACCGGCCGGCTGAAAGCGCCTGATGTCGCGCGCCAGATTGACCCTGGTTGCCGATACCGGTTGCCCCGTCGTCGCCGCAAGCGCCTTGAGCGCACGTTCCAGCAGGCTCCGATCGGCCAGCACCAGCCGGGCCGAGGAGAGGGCTGCCTTCGACTCGTAGAGAGCGGCGGGATCGCCGTCATCGATGGCGTGCCAGAACGCCTCGTCGGCTCCGATGATCCGCCCAGTGAGGCTGATCTCGGCGAGCTCAGGCCCGGTGAGGGCGCAGCGGTCGATCGTGATCTCGGCCCGCACCCGATCCTCCGTGCCGGCGCAGTCGAAATCCAGCCGGAGTTCGCGCAGCCCCATCGCCTGAAGGGCCAGGCGCAGTTTCAGGCTTTCCATGTTGCGCAGCGGCGGCGCCAGTACGAAGCCGCCGACGCGGGTTCGCGAGCGGCTGATCTTGTCGCCTTCGCGCACCGTCTCGATACTCACCGAGCCGAGCGACACGCCATATCGTGCCAAGGCATCGCCGCCGAAACCCGAGGCGTTCGCGTGTTCGACCCTGATCTGCCCGATCGGGGCATTGGGATACCAATCGACCGACGAAAAAGCCGCCAGGTGCCGGCGAATGTCGAGGCCGCCGACATCGACGTCGGCCACTCGAAGCAGCGGCGCGCGGCCTTGGCGTGCCGTAACCTCGATCCCTCCGGCGACGATCGTGGCCACCCGCCCACCCTCGTAGCGCTCCGCGACGACCGTCGCCATGCCGAACGTGTCGCCGTTCCCCGGCAGAGCGACTGCCGCGCCAGACATTTCCAGGCGACGCACCGACAGCGCATTCATGGTCCGCGCCACGAGAACGACAGGGCCGTAAGGACCGGCATCGCCGGCGTCGAAGCGCGCCAGGTCGAGCCCTTCGAGGACGAGCAAGTCCACCTTCCACGTCCCGCCGCTGCCGCGATTGCCGACGCGCAGATCCTTCAGCTCGACGCGATCGGCCTGCAGAGGGTCGCCCCACCGGAAGCCGGGCAATGGCGTCCGTCCTCGCATCAATTCTGCGAGCGGCCAACCGAGGCCTGAGACTTCCCAGCGGCCCACGGACAATCCGGCGGTGTGGCTGGACTTGAGATCGACGAGCACGATCCGGCGGGCGAGAAGCCCAACCTCGACCTGATTCACGGTGGTGGTGCCGTCGCGTTCGATTTCCGCCTTGATCGCCGCCGCCACATGCTCCTGCAGGACCGGCAGCGCTGCCGCCCCAGCACCAACCAGGGCGATTGCGACGACGCCCGCGACGATGCCTTTCTTCACGCCTCGGCGTCCGGTTGCCTGGCGGGCTGGGCGGCGTCGAAAGCGGGCTGCTTCATGCAGGCATCGTAGATGCGCTGGATGGTCGGGTATCGCTTCATGTCGACCTTGAAGCGCGCGGCATTGAAGACCTGGGGGACGAGGCAGAGATCGGCCATGGTCGGCGAGTCGCCGTGACTGAAGGCGCCGGTCCTGGGATCATTGGCAATCGATGCCTCGTAGGCCTCGAAGCCCGTCTCGATCCAGTGCCGCGACCAGGCGAAGGCGCTCTCCTCGGTCTGCCCGAACTTCTCGCGCAGATAGCCCATCACACGTAGATTCTGGATGGGATGGATGTCAGCCGTTGGAATGAGCGCCAACGCCCGCACGCGCGCCCTGCCGACCGGATCCTGGGGCAGCAAGGGCGGCTGGGGATGGGTTTCCTCCAGATACTCCAGGATGGCGAGCGACTGCGTCAGCACCTCACCCGAATCGAGCACCAGTGCCGGCACCAGCTTCTGCGGGTTGATGGCGACATAGTCCGGCGCCCGCTGTTCACCCTTGCGCAGGTGTCGCGACGCATGCTCGACCGCAATGCCCTTGAGATTGAGCGCGATCCGGACGCGATACGCCGCGGACGAACGAAAATAGCCGATGAGCTTCATGACCGCCTCCGGCGATCACTCTAGCATGGCTTAGGCAGGCGACGTGTAGCGTACGACCTTCTGGTCGATGGCGCCGAAAACCGACCTGCCACTGCGATCGAACATCTCGATCCGGATCTGGTCGCCGAATTTCATGAACGGCGTCACGGGAGCGCCCTTTTCGATCGTCTCGCGCACCCGCCGCTCGGCAATGCAGGAACAACCGGCCGCCGCGTCCCGATTGGCGACCGTTCCCGATCCGACGACAGTGCCGGCCTCGAGATGGCGGGTCTTGGCGGCGTGGGCGATGAGCTGGCCGAAATCGAATGTCAGGTCGGTGGCGGCATTGGGATGGCCGAACTCCCTGCCGTTCAACGTCGAGATCAGCGGCAGGTCGAGCCGGGCGCCGTCCCAGGCGCCGCCGAGCTCATCGGGCGTCACGGCGACCGGGGCAAAGGCCGTGGCGGGCTTGCCATGAAGGAAGCCGAAGCCCTTGTTGAGCTCGGCCGGGATCAGG
>JACPVT010000107.1 GCA_016191685.1 Rhodospirillales bacterium
GCCTCGACGTCGGGTTGTGGTAGGCGATCGGCTGGTCGAGGACCATCGCCATGCAATCGCCGGCGCCGAGGTCGAAGCGCTCGCGGCCGAGCGTTACCTCGATCGCGCCCTGCAGCACCCAGACCTGCTGATGCGTGATGGCCGGACGTGCCCCGGTTTCATAGGCGACGCGCGCGCCCGGCGGAAACGTCACCTCGACGACCTGGATGGGGGAGGGGAAGCCGCCCGGCGATATGTTGCGTCGCCGATAGCCCGAACCCGGGTCGCGCCATTCGACCTGTGCGGCGCGGCGCGAAACAGGATCGGACGGCGCCGCGGGCGCATCGAACAGCGAGGCCAGCGGCACGCCGAGGCCGGTCGCCAGCTTTTCGAGCACGACGGCCGTCGGGCTGCTCTCGCCACGCTCGATCAGCGAGATCATCGACCGGCTGACATCCGAGGCTTCGGCCAAGGCCTCGAGCGACAAGCCGCGGTCAGTCCTGATCTGGCGGACGCGGGCCGCGATGCGGTCGTTGATGGTCATTCCCGATTTCCAATTTACTAGACATATCGTCCATCATAAAGGAAATCGGGTCAAGAAGTCACTGACGGACGCGGGCCTTCGCGGTGGCGGCCTGATCCACGGCGCCCTTGGCCGAGACGACGACGCCGTAGTCCCGAAGCGCCGTCTCGGCCGAGATCATGCCGTCCAATACGTCGTCGGCCACCTTGGCCGGATCGCGCTCCAGCGGATTGCCGTAGCCGCCGCCGGCCGGGCCGTAGCAGATGAAACGGCCGCCGGTGGCGATGTTCATGTGCGGGACCTTCGAGGGCAATGCGCGGTCGGCTTTGCCGGGCGTCACGAGATCGAGCTTGGCCGGCATGCCTTCGCCGCCGCCCAGGAAACCCCAGGGCCGGTAGCGATGGCCTTCGCCTTCCACCGAGGCGCCGCCATCGCTCAGGAACGTGAACTCGCGCACTGAGCCCAGGCCGCCACGCCACTTGCCGGCGCCCGATACGTCCTCGCGCAGCTCATAGCGCAGCACGCGAAGCGGCAGGTGAGTCTCGATGTCCTCGATCGGGTTGTTGCGGGTGTTGGCGTAGAGCGTGTCGACGGCGTCCATGCCGTCCTTACCGAGGCGCCCGCCGTAAGAGCCCTCGAAGATCTCCATGTGCACCCAGTGGGTCTCGTCCTTGAGGCCGGAGAAGGCGATGACCTTGAGATTGCCGATGCCGGCCGAGACGTTGCCCGGCATGGCGTGCGACAGCGCCTTCATCACCGTGTCGGCGAGCTGATTGCCGGGACAGAAGCGGGCGATGGTGGGTGCAGGGAAGGTCGGGTTGGCGAGACAGCCCTTGGGCGCCACGATGGTGATCGGCCGGATCAGGCCCGCGTTCACCGGGATGTGGCCGTGGATCTCGGTGTCAAGCAGCACCGAGCGGATGGTGAGCCAGATCGCAATATCGGCGGTGCCTTCCAGCGGCATGTTGATCGGCCGGTCGGGCACCTGCGGCGCGGTGCCGGTGAGGTCGACGACGAGTGAATCGTCCTTCTTGGTGATGGTGACGACGATCGGCAGCTCCTTCTTCGAAGGGTCGTCCGAATCGAGATAGCCATCGATCGCCGTCTCGGCGCGGTAGACGCCGTCGGGTAACTTGGCGATGGCCTGGCGCATCAGCCGTTCGGCATGATCCATCAAAGCCGTGCAGGCGAGATCGAAGGTTTCGAGGCCGTAGCGCTCGACGAGTTCGACCATGCGGTCCGCACCGATACGGGCGGCCGCGACCTGGGCGTCCATGTCGCCGACCACGAGGTCGGAGGCGCGGATGTTGTCGCGCACGATCTGCCACACGGCCTCGTTCTTCACGCCGCGGTCGTAGACCTTGATCGCCTTGAATTGCAGGCCCTCGGCGTAGGCGTCGATCGCCTCGACGATGCCGCAGGAGCCGGGCGAGAGCGCGCCGATGTCGAGGTGATGCGCCGTGGTTGCGGCGAAGGCGATCAGACGGCCCTGGACGAAGACCGGCACGATGAAGGCTACGTCCGGTCCGTGACTCGCGCCGGAATAGGCGTCGTTGTGCATGATCACGTCGCCCGGGCGGATAGTCTCGCCGCGTTCGGCCAGGATCCTCTGGATACCGCGCACGTAGCCCGGGATCGGGCCGGACTGCAGCGGCGTCGATTGCGCCGACTCGGCGAGGCCTCTTCCTTCGGCATCGACGAGGGCCGCTCCAAAATCCTCCGACTCGCGGATGATCGAGGAGTAGCTCATGCGCATCAGCTTGTACCCCATCTCGACCGCGATGTTCTCGAGCGCACCCTGAATCACCGACGTGGTGATCGGATCGATGCGGTCGGGCTTGGTCGAAGGTTGGCGGCGGGGAGCGGTGCTCATGGCGATCTCCTCAGGCGTCGGCGCGGCGGACGATCAGGTTGCCGGCGGCATCGGCTTCGAAAGTGTAGTGTGGCGGAACGACGGTGGTCGAATCCATCTGCAGAATGATGGCGGGCCCCGAGACGCGCTCGCCGATCGGCAGCAGCTCGCGGCGGTAGAAGCCGGTGGGATAGTCGGCGAGCTTGGCTGCAACGCGGAAGGTACACATGCCGGTACGCAGGAGTGCCGCTGCCACCGACGTTGCGGTGCCGACCGCTGGCTTGGCGATCTTGGCCGCACTAGCGGCGCCGACCAACCGCAGGTTCACGATCTCGATCGCTGAATCGGCGAAGTGATGGCCATACTCGCGCTTGTGGATTTCATGGAAGGCCTCGAAGACCTTGCCGAGCGCGGCCTCGTCGAGCGTGCCGTCGGGGAAGGGCACGCGCAGCTCATAGCCCTGGCCGACATAGCGCAGATCGCCGCGGCGCTCGAAGGTGACTTTCGCCAGATCGATGCCGTCGGCGGTGAAACGGCCGGCGAGTTCCTTGGCCATCGCCGCAAAGTCGGCATTGATGCGCGCGAGGTCGGCGGCGCCGGATACCTGGAATGAGGTGCGGATGGCATCGTAGCGCAGGTCGCTGATCAGGAGCCCGACCGCCGAGGTGATGCCAGGATGCGGCGGCACGATCACCTCGGTGACGCCCAGCATCTCAGCCACTTCGACGCCGTGCAGCGGGCCCGCGCCGCCGAAGGCCACCAGCGCATAGTGGCGCGGATCGATACCCTTCTGGACGGTTCTGGACCGGATGGCATTGGCCATGTTGGCGTTGATCACGGTGATCACACCCTCGGCCGCCTCGCGGTCGGAGAGGCCGAGCTCACGCGCAAGGTCGCCGATGACGCGCCGGGCAGCGACCTCGTCGAGCGACATGCCGCCGCCCAGGAAGTTGCCGCCGTCGAGGCGGCCCAGCACGACATTGGCGTCGGTGACGGTGGCGCGCGTGCCACCGCGGCCGTAGGCGGCCGGGCCCGGCACGGCGCCGGCCGAGCGGGGGCCGACCTTGAAGGCACCGGCCTGGTCGAGGTGGGCGATCGAGCCGCCGCCGGCACCGATGGTGTGGACGTCGATCATCGGCACCATCACCGGGAAGCCCGCGATCCAGGTGTCGCGGGCAGTGGCCTCGCCGAAGCCGCCGTCGGTCACGATGCCGATATCGGCCGAGGTACCGCCGACATCGAAGGTGATGAGGTTGCGCCGGCCCGAGAGCCCGCCCGCCCAGTCGCCGCCGATTACGCCCGCCGCCGGGCCGGAGAGGAGCGTGAGCACCGGTCGCTCGGCCACCATGGCGGGCGTTGCCACGCCACCGTTCGACGCCATGATGCGCAGGTCGGCCTTGAAACCTGAAGCTTCAATCTCCGACTCCAGACGCGTCACGTAGTTGCGCACCTTCGGCCCGACGAAGGCGTTCATCGCCGTCGTAGTGAAGCGCTCGAACTCGCGGAACTGCGGCGACACCGACGACGAGGTCGTGGCGAAGCACGCCGGATACTCCTGGCGGACGATTTCCATGGCGCGCGCCTCGTGGGCGGAGTCGAGGTAGGAGAACAGGAAGCAGATGGCGATGGCTTCGACACCGGCCTCCTTCAATTCGCGCGCGGCCTGGCGGACGCCTTCCTCGTCGAGCGGTTCCAGCACCTCGCCCTTGGGCGGCACCAGCCGCTCCGTCACGGTCTTGCGGTGACGGCGCTTGACCAGCGGTCGATCCTGCCAGGGGATGTCCTGCATGATCGAGTAGTGCTGTGGCCGCTGGTGGCGGCCGATGTGCAGAATGTCGCGATAGCCGCCCGTCGTGATCATGCCGGTGATGGCGCCGTCGTGCTCGAGGATGGCATTGGTCGCGATGGTGGTGCCGTGGAACACCGTGTCGATGGTCTCGCGCGGGATCCCGAACTTGTCGCAGAGCGCCACCAGCCCCTGCACCACGCCGCGCGACGGGTCGTCCGGCGTTGTTGAAATCTTGTGCACGGCGGTCCGGCCTGCCGCGCGAGGGGTCGTCCGGCGTGGTCGAGATCTTGTGGACGGCAGTCCGGCCGGCATCCGTGTCGGCATAGACCAAGTCGGTGAACGTCCCGCCGACATCGACGCCGATCAATCGCATTCGTTTCGCTCCCTGGGAAATCCCATTGCCGAGGGTCAGCAAGACTTGCGCCACTGGCCAGGCCTATTTTCCCCAGTTATTTTACAGTGCTGGCATGGGGCTTGCTTCCGAGGGGACCATGGCGACGCAGCCGGACATTGAACTCGTTTCCCTGACCAAACGCTATGGCGAGGCCGTCGCGGTCGACGCCATCAACCTGCGCATTCCGGCCGGCACCTATTGCTGCCTGCTGGGACCGTCGGGCTGCGGCAAGACCACGACCTTGCGCATGATGGCCGGCCATGAGGAGGCGAGCGAGGGCGACGTCATCCTGGGCAGCGAAAACATCACCCACCTACCGCCGGCGGCGCGCGGCACGGCCATGATGTTCCAGAGCTACGCCCTGTTTCCGCATCTCGACTGCACCGACAACGTCGCCTTCAGCCTGAAGATGCGTGGCGTCGACAAGGAGACTCGCCGGGCCCGGGCGCAGGAAATGCTGGGACGCGTGCAGATGGAACCCTACGCCGGCCGTCTGCCGGCTCAGCTCTCGGGCGGCCAGCAGCAGCGGGTGGCGCTTGCCCGCGCGCTGATCACCGATCCGCAGGTGCTGCTGCTCGACGAGCCATTGTCGGCGCTCGACCCGTTCCTGCGCATAAAAATGCGCGAGGAGCTGAAGACGCTGCAGACGCGACTCGGCATCAGTTTCATCCATGTCACGCACAGCCAGGACGAGGCCATGGCGCTGGCCGATCTCGTCGTGGTGATGAACGGCGGCAAGATCGAGCAGGCCGGTACCGCACGCGAGGTATTTAACCGACCGGCCTCGTCCTTCGTCGCGAAATTCATTGGCGGCCACAATGTCCTTCCGGCGGCGGTGGCGCGGGCAAAGAGCGATGCGCCGCTGGTCGCCATCCGCGCCGACCGCATGACCGTGCAGGCGGGGGCTGCGGCCGAGGCGAGCGCCTCGTCTCTCTCCGGCATCGCGCGGTCTGTCGAGTATCTCGGTGCGACGGTGCAGGTCGGCATCGAGGTGGCGGGCCTGGAGACTCTTTCGGCCGTGGTGTCGGAGGCGCGCTTCGATGCGTCGCCCGTGGCGCCCGGCCAGCCCGTGGTTCTTTCGTGGAAGCCTGAGGACGTACACGTCCTTGGACATTGAGGGGAGGCGGCCCCGCGCCGCCGTTGACTGAGGAGGAGAACGAGATGGCTCGCAAGATGAAGGGCGGCATCGGCCGCCGCAGGATGCTGAAGGGTGCCGCGGGTGCTGCAGGCGCGGTCGTGGGCAGTGGTGCGATCACCGGTTTCCCGATGATCTGGGCGCAGACCACCAAGAACATCGTGCTGCGCCAGTGCGGCACCGGCGTGTCGGCAATCAACGAGATCGCCGAGAAGTGCAAGGCCGACCTTGGCATCACGCTGCAGATGACGGCGCTCGATTCCGACGCAGTCGTCCAGCGTGTCGTGACGCAACCCAACTCGTTCGACATCGGCGACATCGAATACTGGATGTGCAAGAAGGTCTTCCCGGCGAACACGCTGCAGGCGATGGACGTCAAGAAGATCAAGTACTTCGACAAGATCGTGCCGATCTTCACCACCGGCAAGCTGAAGCCCGACAGCGTCATCGCTCAGGGCACGGCGCCGAACACGGTGAGCTTCGTCGAAGGGCCGGGCTCGACCAAGTTTGCCAAGGGTCAGACCGGTTGGTTCACGATGATCCCGACGATCTACAATGCCGACACGCTCGGCATCCGTCCCGACCTGGTCGGCCGCAAGATCGAGAATTGGAAGGACATTCTCGACCCGAAATTCAAGGGCAAGACATCGATCCTGAACATTCCCTCGATCGGCATCATGGACGCCGCGATGATCTGCGAGTCGGCCGGCATCGTGAAGTATGGCGACAAGGGCAACATGACCAAGGCGGAGATCGACAAGACCATCGATTTCCTGATCAAGACCAAGAAGGAAGGCCAGTTCCGCGCCTTCTGGAAGACCTTCGACGAGTCGGTCAACCTCATGACCTCGGGCGAGGTCGTGATCCAGTCGATGTGGTCGCCGGCGGTGTCGGCGGTGCGCGCCAAGGGCGTACCCTGCGTCTACCAGCCGCTCAAGGAAGGCTACCGCGCCTGGGGTGGCGGGCTGTCGCTTGCCAAGCACCTGCAGGGCGCGCAACTCGACGCCGCCTACGAGTACATCAACTGGTACCTGTCGGGCTGGGTCGGCGCCTTCTTGAATCGCCAAGGCTACTACTCGGCGGTGCTCGAGACGGCCAAAGCCAACATGAGCGCCGATGAATGGGGCTTCTGGATGGAAGGCAAGCCCGCCCAGGGCGACATCAAGAACCCGCAGGGTGTCGTCGTGGAAAAGAAGGGTGCCGTGCGCGATGGCGGCTCGTTCTACGAGCGCATGGGCGCTGTCGCCTGCTGGAACGCGGTGATGGATGAGGACCGCTACATGGTTCAGAAGTGGAACCAGTTCATCGCGGCCTGATAGAAGACAAACCTAGGGGAGGGGCGCCGCAACAGCGGCGCCCCGTCCTTCGATGTCTCGTGTAAAGCACTGGATCACCTACCTGCAGGTCGCGCCGCTGGCGCTGGTGTTCCTGCTGTTCCTCGTTGTGCCGATCGCCACGATCGTGGTGGTGAGTTTCTTCGACTACAACACGACCCAGATCATCCCGGCTTTCCTGCTGCAGAATTACGAGGAGCTGCTGCTCTCGCCGGTTACTTGGCGGACCTACCAGCAAACCATCCAGTTCGCCGTCATTACCTGGGCGCTCACCCTGGTGATCGGCTTCACCGTCGCCTACTTCATGGCCTTCCACGTCCGTTCGCCGACGGTGCAGACGGTCCTGTTCCTGCTCTGCACCATCCCGTTCTGGACTTCCAACGTCATCCGCATGATTTCGTGGATCCCGTTCCTTGGGCGGAACGGCCTTGCCAACACGACGCTGATCAACATGGGCCTGATCCAGCAGCCGCTGGAGTTCCTGCTCTACTCGGACTTCGCAGTCGTGCTGGCTTACGTCCACCTCTACACGCTGTTCATGGTGGTGCCGATCTTCAACTCGATGATGCGCGTTGACCGCAGTCTGCTCGAGGCGGCGCGCGATGCCGGCGCTTCGGGCTGGCAGACGCTGGTGAACGTCATCCTGCCGCTGTGCAAGCCCGGCATTGCCATCGGCTCGATCTTCATCGTCACCATCGTCATGGGCGACTTCGTCACGGTGCGCATGATGAGCGGCGGCCTCAGCGCCTCGGTGGGACTCATGATGGCCAACGCCATGTCGCTGCTGCAGTCCCCCGCTGCTGCCGCCAATGCAGTCGTGCTGCTGCTGCTGGTGCTGTTCATTGTCGCCGCCATGATGCGCATGGTCGACATCCGCAAGGAGCTGTGACGTGCAGCACGGCAAGCGCGGTCCGGCCTTCTGGTTTCTCGGCGCCTTCTTCTGCCTGTTCGTGCTGTTTCTCTACGGGCCGACGCTGACGATCCTCATTCTGTCGTTCCAGGGCCCGTCGGGCGGGCTCACCTTCCCAATGAATGGCGTTTCCGTTCATTGGTTCAAGAACCTGTTCGAGAAGCAGATGGTCGGCGACTTCGCCGGCTCCCTCCAGCGCTCGATGATCCTGGGCGCCGCGACCATGCTGGTGACGGTGGTGGCCTCGTTCTCGGCCGGCCTTGCCTTCCGCACCCGCTTCCGCGGCTCCGCCATCGTCTTCTATCTCGCCATTGCCAGCCTGATCGTGCCGTCGATCCTGATCAGCCTCGGCATCGGCCTGCTGTTTCGCGTGCTCGGCTGGGATCCGACCTGGTACACCTCGGCGTTCGGCGCCCATCTTACCTGGACGCTGCCGTTCGGGCTCCTGATCATGTTCGCGGTCTTCAACCGCTTCGACCGACGCTATGAAGAAGCGTCGCGCGACTTGGGCGCCACGTCGTGGCAGACGATCCGGCACGTCGTCATCCCGATCCTGCTGCCGAGCCTGATCGGCGTCGGCCTGTTCGGCTTCACGCTTTCCTACGATGAATTCGCGCGCAGCCTTTACACCGCCGGTACCTTCAACACCCTGCCGCTCGAGATCTACGGCATGACCACCAACGTGACGACGCCGGTGCTCTATGCACTCGGCACCGTCACAACGGGCGTCTCTTTTGCCGTGATCGCCATTGCGTTGGTTTCGGTGACCTGGCTGCGCCGCCGGCGGGCGCGCCACGGCAGCGACGCCGGCAAGGCCGCCTGACGTGGCCCGCCGCACCAGATTGCTGCGCCTGCCGACGGCCGGGCCGGGCGATACGGCGGCGCTCGCCGCGGCAATCGACGCCGGCGAGGTCGATCCCGCGACCATCGTAGCCATCGTCGGCAAGACCGAGGGCAACGGCTGCGTCAACGATTTCACCCGAGGCTATGCCACGTTGGCGCTGAAGCTGCTGCTGGCCGAAAAGCTCGGCTGCGCGCTGGCCGAGATCGAAAAGCGAGTCGCCATCGTCATGTCGGGTGGCACCGAGGGCGGATTGTCGCCGCACCTGCTGGTGTTCTGCCGCGAGTCCGCGACGACGGCGGCGTCCGCGCCGCGGCTGGCCATCGGCATCGGCCTCACGCACGCCTTCAAGCCCGAGGAGATCGGCCGGACGCCTCAGGTCGAGGAAACCGCGACCGCGGTCACGCTGGCAATGAAGGATGCGGGTATCGTCTCGCCATCGGACGTTCACTTCGTCCAAATCAAGTGTCCACTTCTCACTAAGGAGCGCATCGAGGAAGCAGCCCGTCGCGGCGTCGCAACGGCGACCGACGACACCTACCATTCGATGGCGCTGTCGCGCGGCGCCTCCGCGCTCGGCGTCGCCCTGGCGCTGGGCGAAGTGAAGGACGCCCCGGAGCAGGCGATCTGCCGCGACTGGTCGCTCTACTCCAGGGTCGCCAGCACCTCGGCCGGCGTCGAACTGCTGCGCAACGAGATCGTCGTTCTGGGCAACGCGCCCGGTTGGGCTGGCGACCTCGTCATCGGTCATGACGTGATGAAGGATGCGATCGATGCCGAGGCCGCACGCCGCGTGCTGGCCGGGATCGGCGGTGAGACCGTCGCCGTACTCGCCAAGGCGGAAGCGTCGCCGTCCGGGATGATCCGCGGCCGGCGACACACC
>JACPVT010000108.1 GCA_016191685.1 Rhodospirillales bacterium
GCCGCCCAGGATGGCCGCCGACGCCACCAGCAGTCGTGCCGTCACCGGCTCGGCGAGTAGCACTGCCCCGCCCAGGGCCGCAATGGCCGGCACGCAGAGCTGGATCGTCGCGGCCGAGGTTGCCTTGAGCATCGGCAGTGCCGCATACCAGAGAACGTAGCCCAGGCCCGACGTCACCGCGCCGGAGAGAACGGCATAAAGCGCGCCCATATGGTCCACGGACCGGTCGACCGTTCCGCCTGGTGTCATGGCCGTCGTCGCGGCCAGGACGAGCACGGCGGCGAAGGGCAGCGAGCGCAGGAAATTGCCGCCGGTCGCCGCGATCGGATCGCCGCTGCCCTTACCCAGCAGCGAATAGATGCCCCAGGCCGCGCCCGCGGCCAGCATCAAGGTGGCCTCCAGCCAGGGCGGCGCCGCGAGGCCGGGCAGCAGCAGCCAGACCAGGCCGCCCAGCGCCAGCAGCAATCCCACCAATCGCAGGCCGCCGATCCGCTCGCCGGTCCACAGGCCGTAGCCCATCATGGTGAGTTGCACGGCGCCGAACAGCAGCAGCGCGCCGGTCGCCGCAGTGAGGTCGCGGTAGGCGAAGGAGAAACACACGGCGTAGGCGAACAGCATGGCGGCCATCGGCCAGCTGCCACCTGCCGTGGGACGTTTCCCGCGCAATACCAGGATCGCCGCCAGGATCAGTGCGCCAGAGGCGAGCCGGATCGCGGTGAAGCTCGCCGCGTCGATCGCGGTGTCACGCAAGGCGATCCGGCAGAGCAGCGAATTGCCGGCAAAGGCCAGCATCGCCAGCGTCGTCAGCAGGGCGGTGCTTAGGGTGCTGCCCCTTTTTGTGTCGCTCACGCGTTCAGTCGATAGAGTTTCATCGCGTTGTCGCGGACGATCTTGCGGCGCGCCTCGGCCGAGACGCCGGTCAGCTCCTCGGTCAGGAACTGCTGGCTGTCCGGCCAAATGCCGTCGGGGTGCGGGAAGTCCGACCCCCACATGACGTTGTCCTCACCCAGGTGTTTTAGCAGTTCGATGCCCACCGGGTCGGTCTGGTAGGTGGCGTAGAACTGGCGATGCCAGTACTCGCTGGGCTTCATCTTGAGGTCGAGGTCCTTGAACTGGTCCTCCCACTCGAGATCCATGTGCTGCAGCACGTAGGGGATCCAGCCGAGGCCGGCCTCGCCGATCACGATCTTCAGGTTCGGATAGCGCTCCGGGGCGCCCGAGAAGATCAGCCCCATCAGCATGGTGCTCATGTGCATCTGGAAGCCGGTGATGTGCACGGCGAAGATGCGGCGCTGCACATGCGCCGGGAACTTGGTGACGTCGGGCGAGCGGCCGCCGATCGTGTGGAAGTGCAGCGGAATGCCGGTCTCGTGACCGAACTTCCAGAGCGGCTCCCAATGCTCGTCCCACAGCGGCGTCATGTCGGGGCGGTTGGCGATGTCGAGGCCGCGCACGCCGCGCTTGGCGCAACGCATCGCCTCGGCGACCGACTCCTCCATGTTGTAGTTCGGGATGTTGGCGAGGCCGATCAACCGGTCGGGCGCGGCCTTGCAGAAGTCATGGAGCCAGTCATTGTAGATGCGCAGCATCTCCAGCGCGGCCTCGGGATCGTTCAGCCGGCCGCTCGAGCCCAGCACGCCGTACAGCACCTCGGCCTGCACGCCGTCGCGGTCCTGGTCCTTGAGACGCAGGTCGACCTCCGTGAGGCGGCGGATGCCCTTCTTGCCGTCGTCGTAGAGGCCGGTCGAAGCCATGCGGTCGGAACGGTGGATGATACCCGGGACATATTCGCGACCGGCCGAGCCCATGCCGTTCACCAGGCCGAACTTGGCGCCATTGCGGCTCGTCCATTCCGGACCCTTTGGTCCTTCGACGACGTAGGGCATGCGCTCTTTCATCTGGCTCGACGCGTTCCTGGTGAACAGGTCGGGTGGCAGCCAGATCAGGTCGACGTGGCCGTCGGCGGAGATGACGTCGTATTTCATGGGCGCGGTCCTCCGGGGACGATCATCCCTCCGAAGGCCGGCGCTCGCCAATCCCCCATAGGGGTTTGTTGTGGTTGAAACATCCGTGCGTCTGGCAGGCTGCGGAAGCGGCGCTCACCCAACAGGTCGATCAGGGCGACAACCGCGGCCAGTCCGGCCGTTGCCAGGCCGGCGATCAGCAGCCATTCGGTGATCGAGGCGAATTCAGGCGCGCCGCTCCGCGCAAAGACGCTGGCTTGCGAATAGATCAGGTCGCAGGCGCACACGGCGAGGAAATAGCCGATGGCGAAGGGACGGAGCAGGGGATGAAGGGCGCGGCCGGCAATTTTTGCCGTGATGCGCGGTTTTTCAAGGGTCATGCGATCTCCCAGATAGTGAACGGCAACGGCTGCAGGTTGTTCCTGCTCATTTCGAGACTGTTGGGAGACCTCTCAGCAAAAGCCGGGCCGCTTGCCATGCGACAGTCGGTCGTCCGCTTGTAGTGGTAGTGAGGTGTCTGTTGTGCCCCACAATCTGTGTCTGGCGTGCGCGCCGACGGGGACGATCGTCGCTGAAGCGACGTAGACTAGGGCAGATGCACTGGAGACATCGTCAGATGAGTCGGTTGACCCTGGTCCTTGGCGTATTCCTCGCCATCGCCGGCTGCTCGTTCTATCCGGGCGAGCCCAGGCTGCCGAAGACCGACTTCCGGGCGACCTTGAACGGCGCCAGCGAGGTGCCGCCGACCGACAGCAGGGGCAGCGGCTATTTCGCGGCGGTCTACCGGCCCTCGACCAAGGTGCTGGAATATCGCCTGAACCTGGTCAGGCTGAGTGGGCCGGTCACCATGGCCTATCTGCAGGGCCCCGCGGCACCCGGCGAGAACGCGCCGCGGGTCGTGCCAATCGACATCCCGTTCTATGCCGACCGCTCGACGATCGACGATGGCGTCACACTCACCGAGCAGCAGGCCGGCGAAGTCCTGGCCGGCCGCTGGTACGTCAACGTGATGACCGAGAAGTATCCCGACGGCGAGATTCGCGGTCAGATCCTGCCGCTGAAGAAGTAACTGTTAGAACTTCAGCTTCCAGCCGATCCAGTCGCAGAGCCCGCGGCCCATCACGTCCTCGAGATCGGGGCCCCTGAGCCACGGCAGCTCCTCGGTGAAGAAGGTGACGCACTGGCGGTAAGTGCACTGCATGCGGGTGATATCTGTGCCCCAGAAGAAGCGCTTCGGCCCGAACGCGTCGAAGATGCGATGCAGCCCGTCCTCGATATTGCGGAACGGATAGCCCTTGGTCGAGTAGTGCGGCGCGCCGGTCGCCTTCACCGCGACGTTGGGCAATTTTCCAAGCGCCACCAGCTTGTCGAGATGGATGAAAGCCTCTTCGTCCTGGCCGTGGCGGTTCAGTCCACAATGATCGACGATCATCCTGAGGTTCGGGTGCGCCTCGGCGATGGCGCGGAACTTGTCGGGAAAGATCCCGCCCATGGTTGCCACCGGGATCCCTTCCTTCTCGGCGGCGGGCCACACCCAGTCGAGCAGGCCATCGTTCAGCCATTGCTGCTCGGCGGGCTGCAGCAGCGCCCAGCGCAGGCCCATCATTCCCGGCTGGTTGCGCCAGCCCACGATGCGCTTGCGGCTCTCGGGATCTTTTAGCGGAAACTGGCCCATCACGGCGAAGCGCTCGGGATATTTCCGGGCGGCGTCGAGGGCGAGCTGGTTGGAGGTCGGGTCCCAGCTGTAGGGCGGATGGATCAGCGCAGCCGCAACGCCGGCCTCGTCCATCTCCTTCAGCGCCTCCTCGGCCGTGAAGCTCGTCACCTTGCGATGCAGGCCCGACGGCGGCGTCACGGTCTGCGACCAGATGTGGATCTGCGCGTCGACGATCTTCAAGGGCGGTCTCCTCAGTTCGGCGTGGGCGCCGCGGGATCGAGCAGCTTCTCGCGCTTCAGTTCGCTCCACAGCTCGACCGGAATCTTCACGCTCATGTGCGCCACGTTCTGCTGTACCTCGGCCGTACTAAGCGCGCCCGGGATCACCGCACAGAATGCCGGATGGAACAGCGGGAACTGCATGGCGGCCGCGCCCAGCGCCACGCCGTGCCGCGCACACACGGCCTCGATCTTCTGCGCCTTCTCGATCAGCGCCTGAGGCGCCGCGACATAGTCGTGGGGGGCGCCCACTTTCACGTTGCCGGTCAGGATGCCGGAATTGTACGGCCCGCCCAGGATCACCGAGACATTGCGCTTCTGGCATTCCGGCAGGAATTCCTCGAGCGCCCCCTGCTCGAGGAGCGTGTAGCGCCCGGCCAGCAGCATGCAGTCGAAGTCGCCGGCCTTGATGAAGCGCGTGCTGGTGTCGCTTTCGTTGATGCCGACGCCGATCGCCGAGATGACGCCGGCGCGGCGCAGCTCGTCGAGCGCGCGATAGCCCGAATCCATCACCGTCTTGAAGCGCTCCTCGAGCACGGCGCGGTCCCTGGTGGTCCAGAAATCGACGTCGTGGATCAGGGCGATGTCTATCTCCTGCAGGCCCAGCCTCATGTGCGAATGCTCCAGCGAGCGCATGACGCCGTCATAGGTGTAGTCGAAGACCGGTGCGAAGCCGGGCAGGCCATTCTCGCGGAAGTCTGCGGGCGGTTTCTCGCCGGGCTTCATCGGATGCAGTATCCGGCCGATCTTGGTCGACAGCACGTAGCTGTCGCGCGGCTTTTCGCGCAGCGCCGCGCCCATGCGCAGCTCGCTGCGACCGTAGCCGTAGTAGGGCGAGGTGTCGAAATAGCGGATGCCGGCGTCGTAGCCGTCATCGGTGAGCTTCACCGCCTCGGGGTCGGAGATGGTGGCGCGAAAGCCGCCCATCGGCGCGCCGCCGAGGCCCAGCTCCGTGACTTCGAGTTTCGTCTTTCCGACCTTGCGGCGCTTGAGCGGCGTCATGTTCGTTTCCTCCGAGGACGGGGAAGAGTACGAATTGCCCCGGGTCCGCGCCACAGGAGACGATATGAGCGAAGAACGCCTCGTTCTGCACGGCAGTTTTACCTCAAGTTCGAGCTACAAGCCGATGCTCTTCCTGGCGCTCGCCGGCCTGCCGTTCTCGTTCCGCACGGTCAACCTCAAGAACGGCGTGCAGAAGGAGCCGGCCCACCTCGCCCTCAACCGCTACGGCCAGGTCCCGGTGCTGCGCCACCGCGGCCTCACCATCGTGATGTCGAATGTCGTACTCGACTATCTGGCGCGCACCACCGGTCACTTCGAGCCCAGGACGGAACAGCAGCGCTGGCAGGCCCGCGAATGGCTCTCCTGGGAGAACGACGCCATCACCAACGTGGCCCGCGTCCGCCATTTCGCCCGCTTCCGCCCCGACGTCTCGCAGGACATCGTGAACTTCTTCCGGCCCCAGGCCGAGGCCGCGCTCGACTTCGCCGACAAGTCACTGGCCGGCCGCGAATGGCTGGTGGGCGATGCCTGCTCGATCGCCGACATCGGCTGCTGGGGCCGCATGGTGTTCGCGCACGAAGGCGGCCTGTCGATCGACACGCGCCCCAACCTCGCCGCCTGGCGGGACCGGCTGAGGGCGATGCCGGGCTTCGCGCTGCCCTACGACCTGATTCCGAAGAAGGATGCGGAATTCGAGGTCCGTCCCTAGGCCGCCTGCTGCGCCACCGTCGGCCCGTCGCTGCGGGTCGTGGTGCGGCGCATATCGCGTACGATGTTGAGGTCGTCGAAGCGGCGCACGCGGTGCATGGTGGTGCGATTGTCCCAGATCACCAGGTCATGCTTCGTCCAGCGATGGACGTAGACGAATGCCGCCTGCGTGGCGTGCTCCATCAGGTCGCGGAGGAAGGCCATCGCCTCGGGGCGCGGCCAGCCGACGATGGCGCCGATATGGGCGGCGAGATACAGCGACTTCCGCCCCGTCACGGGATGCGTGCGCACCAGCCGCTGCAGCACCGGCTTCATCGACACGCGCTCGTCGGGCAGGAACTCGGTGAAGCCGAGCTGTTGGCGCGAATAGATCAGCGAGTGTTCGCAGACCAGCTCCTCGACCTCGGCTTTGGTCGCGGCATCGAGGGCATCGTAGGCCGCACGCATGTCAGCGAACTCGGTGTTGCCGGCGTCGGTCGTCACGATGCGGCCGCTCAGCAGCGAATAGCGTGCTGGCACGGCGCGGAACGAGGCGTCGGAGTGCCAGAGCCGGTTGCCGAGGGAAGCCATGCGCCGCTTGTTGTCGCGCGCCAACTTGGCCCCGTCCTTGTCGAGATTTGAGACGTCGGCGAAGGTCGGCGCTAGACGGAGTTCGTTGGCACGTACCGTCGAGTTGGCACCTTCTTCCAAGGGGCCGAAGTTGCGCGTGAAGGCGAGCTGCTGCTCGTCGGTGATGTCCTGACCAGGCAGCACGAGAACGGCGTGACGGTCCATGCCGGCCTCTATGGCGGCGACATCTTCCCTGGAGAGCGGCCGGCGTGCGTCGATGCCGGTCATCGTGGCGCCGATATGGGGATGGAGGGGACGTGTCTTGATCGGCATGGCGCGGCTCTCCAGGCGATGGGCCGCCATTATCGGCCGGTGTGCGGGCTTTGCACCTACCTGAAGCGGCGCCATTCGGTGCGCGGAATATGCACGGTGCGCGACCGATCGGCTGTCCGGCAACTCGTATGGCCATGAGGCGTTAGGCGATTGCCAAGGACCCCAAGCGAGGGAGCGCAGCATGCCTACTGCCAGAACCGGACAAAATGGGTTGGGACGTCGCGAGGTCGCGCCGGACGGCGACGACGCGCTCGCCGTTCTCAGGCAGGACCACGAAACGGTGACCGGACTGCTCGAGGATTACGAAGCGGCGCAGGACCGGATGAGGAAGGCGGCCATCGCCGATCGCATTTCCCGGGAGCTCACCATTCACAGCACGATCGAGGCGGAAGTCTTCTTTCCCCGGGTGCGCGAGGCGTTCGAGGACGATGACAACATGGAGCAGCTCCTGGCTGCGGCGGAACTCGAGCACGACAACGTCATGACACTGATCGACCGGCTCGATGATGCGCTCGATGGTGGCGGGCCGGATGCCCAGACCGACGAGCGGATCCGGTTTCTCATCGAGTGCGTCGACCGCCACGTCGAGATCCAGGAAGGCGATCTGTTTCCCCAGATCGAGCAGGCTGAGCTCGATCTCGCTGAGATCGGCGAAGCATTGCGCACGCGCCGGGAAGAACTGCAGGACGAGCTCGCCTGAGCAGCCCTTTCCGGCCTAGCGCAGCGCCGCCGCGATGTTGCCGCCGTCGACCGTCGTCACCGATCCGGTGGTCTTGGGCGCCTTGGCAAGCGCCACGAAGGCCTGGGCCACGTCGTCGGCCGTCACTTCGAGGCTGAGCAGGTTGCCGCCCATGTAGTCGGCTTCGCTCAAGCCCCGCGCCTTGGAGCGCTGGGCGATCATGTCGTCGGTCAGCAGGCCGGTGCGGATGCGGTCGGCGTTGACGGCGTTGGCGCGGATGCCGTCGCTGCCGTGGTCGAGGGTGTATTGGCGCATCAGGAACAGGGTCGCCGCCTTGGGCAGCCCGTAGGGTCCGAAGTCGGGGCCGGGATTCACCGCCTGCTTGGAAGTGTTGAACAGCAGGCAGCCACCCAGCCCCTGAGTCCGCATCACTCGCACGGCATTCTGGGCCACGCTCTGGTGGGCCCAGAAATTGAGTTCGAAGCTCTTGCGCAGGGTGGCGTCGTCGACGTCGCCGATGCGGCCCTGCCAGGCGGCACCGGCATTGGAGACGACGATATCGACGCCGCCGTAGGTCGCCACGACCTTGTCGAAGGCCGCGCGCACCGAGGCGGGCTCCGTCACATCGCAGGCGATGCCGAGGCCCTTCACCTTGGCAACGTCGCGGTCGAGCACGGCTACTTCCGCGCCCTCGCGCGCGAAGGCCGCTGCCGTGGCCGCCCCGATGCCGGACGCCCCGCCGGTAACGACGACGATACGGCGCGCCAGCGGCTTCTCGGCCGCGGCGCCGAGCTTGGCCTGTTCCAGCGACCAGTATTCGATGTCGAAGATGTCGGGCTCGGGAATGCACTCGTAGGTGCCCAGCCGCTCGGCGTCGGCCACCACAGCCACTGTTGTTTCGGCAAGGTCGGCCGCGATCTTGGCGTCCTTGGAACTGTTGCCGAGACCGAACAGGCCGAGACCCGGCACCAGCACGACGCGGGGAATCGGATCGAGTTCCTTCTTGGGTGGCATTTGCTTCGTGTTGTGGCGCGCGAAATAGGCGTGATAGTCGGCGACGTAGGCATCGAGGGCCGCCTTCGCCGCCTTCTTGAAGGCGTCGAGCTTGCCGGCTTCGGGCGCCGGCGCAATCATCGGCACGCCCTTGGTACGGATGGCGTGGTCGGGCGTCACCGGTCCCTGCTGGCTGTAGCGCGCGATCTCCTTGCCGCCGACGAATGCCAGGATGTTCGGTCCGGTGCGGAACTCGAACACGAAGCGCTGCGCCGCTTCGCGGCCGCCACTCTTCGCAGCAAGCGACAGCAGGCCGCGCAGGATCGGCGCCACGTCAGCGGCGCTCGCGATCGTCTTGGGCAGCGTGACGCCGGCGAATATCTTGCGAGTCTCCTTGGCCAGACGTTTCTCCGCGAGCGTCACCAGGTCGATCATGCGCACGTAGGCTTCTTCCGCCGTGGCGCCCATCGAGAAGATGCCGTGCTTCAGCAGGATCAACCCCTCGACATCGGGATGGGCCTTGCCGACTTCACTGCACTTCTTGGCGAGCGCGAAGCCCGGCATGACATAGGGCACCAGCGCCGCGCGCTTGCCGAATACGTCGCGCGCCAGCGCCTCGCCGTCGGGCTGGTCGGTGAGCGACAGCACCGCGTTGGAATGCGTGTGGTCGATGAACTTGTGCGGCAGGAAGGCATGCAGCAGCGTCTCGACCGAGGGATTGGGCGACTTGGAATCGAGCAGGTTGGTGCGCTGGACGTTCACCATGTCCTCGTCGGAGAGCGCCTGCAGGCCTTGCAGCTCGCGCAGCGGTGCCAGCCGCACCGCCGGCAGGCCGGGCGCCTCGATGGTGCCCATGTCCCATCCGCTGCCTTTGACGCACAGCACCTCGACCTGTTGGCCCGTGATGTCGGCCATCGCGGTCTTGACCGAGGTATTGCCGCCGCCGTGCAGCACCAGCCGCGGCTCACCGCCCAGCAGCCGCGTGGTGTAGACGCGCAGTGCCAGGTCCTCGTTGATGCCCTTGGCGGCGTGGTGCGCGATCGCCGTCTTGGCGTCGCTCTGCGACCACAGGTTCTTCATCGAAGCCTCTCCTACGCGTGGGCGATCACGATCTTGCCGAAATGGTTCTGGCTCTTCAGGTGTCGATAGGCGGCCGCAGCCTCGGCGAAAGGAAACACCTTGTCGATGACCGGCTTCAAGCCGTTGGCCTCGATGGCGCGGTTCATCGCCTCGAACATCTGCTTGTTGCCGACATAGAGGCCCTGAACACGGAGGTTGCGCCGCAGGATCGGCATCGGGTCGACCTGGGCCATGCCCGTGAGCAGGCCGATGACGGCGATCCGGCCGCCGAGGCGCGTCGCCATGAAGGAACGGGGGAGCGTGCCGGCGCCGCCTACCTCCACGGTAATGTCGGCGCCACGGTTTCCGGTCAGCCGCATCGTCTCCTTGTCCCAGTCGGGCGTGGCCTTGTAGTCGATCACCGCCTCGGCGCCCATCTTCTTCAGGCGCTCGGCCTTGGCGGCGGAACCCGAGGTTGCGATCACGCGCGCGCCGAACATTTTTGCGAACTGCAGGGCGAAGATGGAGACGCCGCCCGAGCCCAGGATCTGCACGACATCGCCGGCCTTTATGTTGCCGATCTCGACCAGCGCGTGCCACGCCGTCAGGCCGGCGCAAGGCAAGGTGGCGCCTTCCTCGAAGCTCATGCCGGCCGGCAGCTTGACCACGCCATCCTCTTCCAGAACGGCAAGCTCCGTCAGCATGCCGTCGATCGCGCCGCCCATCGCCGAGGCCTGTGCCGCCTCGTCGATCGCGCCGCCGATCCACTTCTGCATGAAGCAGCCGGCGACCCGGTCGCCGACCTTGACC
>JACPVT010000109.1 GCA_016191685.1 Rhodospirillales bacterium
CCTTCGAGCGAAACGTTCAGGCGCTCGATCGTGATTCGCCCGTCGCCGTCGGCGATAAAGAAGTGTACCGAGCGCCAGTCGAGTCTGTGCGGCGGCCGGCCCAGCATGTTCCAGCCGGTCGCCAGCGCCAGCAGGGCGCGAAGGACGGCCTTGTGCGAGACCGCAACCACCGGCTCGCCCGCGGCCGCCAGATCTCTCGCCCAGCGGCCAATGCGGACCATCGTCGCGCGCGGCGACTCCCCGCCCGGCGGCTGGAAATCGAGCCCGGCCGCTTCCGCCGCCGCGAACGCAGTGCCGCCCGCCGCGCGCAGCTCGGGCAGGGTCCGGCCTTCCCAGACGCCGAAGCTCATCTCGCGCAGGTTCGAGTCGATCGTCACGGCGGCAGAAGGTTGCAGGAGTTCGGCCGTACGACGCGCGCGCTGCAACGGACTGGAAAGCCGCTTCCAGCCGTCCGCCGGCGGCGGCAGACGCCAGCGGCGCGCCGCCGCCTCGCCCTCGGGGCTGAGGCAGGTATCGGTGAGACCCTGCAGCCGGCCCAAGGCATTCCACTCGGTGGGCGCGTGGCGCAGGAGGGCGAAGGGCACGTCCCTCATCGCAGCGTCCTGAGTGCGGCCGCCAACGCCCGAGCCGCCGCGCGCTCGTCGTGATGCGAGGCGACACGCGCCGCAGCGGCAGCCCCCAGCCGCGCCCGTTCCGTGGGCCGGTCGAGCAGCCGCGCCACGGCCGCGGCAAAGGCCGCAGCATCGCCGATCGGCGTCAGCAGGCCGGTGATGCCATCGGCGACCACCGCGGGCACGCCGCCGGTACGACCGGCGACCACGGGCAGGCCCGATGCCTGGGCTTCGAGAAAGGCCATGCCGTAGGCTTCGTTGATCGCGGGCCAAAGGTAAAGGTCGGCGGCGGCATAAAGCGCCGGCAGGCCGGCGTGCGGCACGGCACCGGCAAAACGCACACGCCCCTCGCCGCCCTGGTTCAGCGGCGCCATCAGGGCCTCGATCTCAGCCCGTGCCGGACCGTCGCCCGCCAGCACCGCGCGCCATGGCTTGTCCTTCAGCAGCACCAGGGCCTTGGCCAGTATCCGGTAGGACTCGAGCTTGTCGCGGGTGCGCATCATGCCGACGCTCAGCAGCAGCGGCGGATCGTTCACGGCGCGCGGCGCGAGGAGTCGGAAGGGTGCCGTGTCGATGAAGGGCGGCAGCCGGAGCTGGCGGGAGCCGGCGCCGAGGCGTGCCTTCACGCCGGCGACGTCGCGGGGATTGACTGTCAGCACGAGATCGGCGGCGGCCAGTGCGCGCTCGACGGCGCGATGGCCGAGCCGCGTCGGCCCCTGGGCGCGGCGCGGCGCATGGCTCGCCTCGACGATCACATAGGGGATGCCGAGCGCTTGCGTCACGAGCGGCCCCAGCCAGTCGGGCTTGCGATAGTAGCAGTGATAGGTGAACCAGAGGTCGAAGCGCTCGGGATGGCGGGCCGGCAACGCCCGCCAGCGCGCGATCAGCCGGGCCGCCTGGCAGCGGGCTGCCCGTTCGAGCGCAAGGTGGGCCTCGGGCGCCGGGACGCCCGGGACAACGCGGCTCAGCGCCGGGATCACGACGCGATGGCCGAGCCGGCGCAGCAGGCGCACGAGCCCGCGCGCCATCTCGCGATCACCCGAGGGGGTTGGACTGTCCGGCGGCTTGAGCGGCGTGTGCAGCAGCACGCGCATGGACCTACTCCGCGGCGCGCGCCGTTTGCGAGCGTTGCTGGCCCATGCCTTGCCCGCCGAGCGCGGCGGCAATCCAGTCGACGCCGGCTTCATACGAGAAGCGCGTCCGCACGACCTCGCCGGCTCTTCGTGCGAGGCGCTGCCGCAGGTCGGGATCGCCGATCATACGGGCCAGCGCCGCGCTCAGCTCCTGCGGTGCGGCCGGCGCCACCAGCAGACCGTTCACGCCATCCTCGATGAATTCGCCGATGGCGGCGGCGTGCGTCGACACCAGCGGCAAGCCCTGGTGGGCGGCTTCCATCAGCACGTTGGGCAAACCGTCCTGGTCGCCGTCGGCCGCCCGCTTGCTGGCCAGCACGAACAGGTCGGCGCGCGCGAGTGCTGCGAACACCACCTTCTGCGGCTGCGCGCCGTGCCAGGTGCAGCGTTCGGCGATGCCGAGCGACGCCGCCTCGGCCTTGAGCGCCTCCGCAAGCTCGCCCGCACCGACATGCTCGAAGCGCCAGTGCAGCTTGGCCGGCAACCGGGCCAGCGCCTGCAGGAGATCGCCGTAGCCCTTCTTCTCGACCTTGCGGCCGATCGACAGGATGATCACCGGATCGGCGGCGGCGGTGCCGTCGCGGCGCGGCCGCGCCGACGGCGGCGGCGGCAGATGGGCGAAGTCGAGCCCGTGATAGACGAGGTTCAGGCGTTCCGGGTGGGGCGCCAGGCCCTTCAGCTGCTGCAGGCCGACGCCGGTGCAGGTGACCAGCCAGGCGCAATCGCCGAGCTTGTCGCGGACCTCCCACGGCGCGCTGGTCCAGATGTCCTTGGCGTGCGCCGACACGCTCCACGGCAGGCCGCGCATCGTGGCGGCGTAGCGCGTGACCGAGGCCGGCGTATGCAGGAAATGGGCATATAGCCGGTCGATCGAGGCCGGCAGCTCGGCCGCCAGCACCAGCGCCTGGCCCCAGCGCCGGACCCGGTTGGCGGTCGGGTCGCGCCGGAGGTCGGCGAGGAATTTCCGACGCGCCAGGGCATAGCCCGGCAGGCGACGCGCATGCTGCCAGCCCGCGAACACCCAGGCGCCAGACGTTGCCCAGACCATCGAGCAGGCCGGGCACCACGACATCGCTCGGCAGGCCCTGCTGCGGCAACTGCCGCAACGCCGTGGCCATGGCCTGCGGATCGCGTCCCTTGTCGGCATCCAGCATCTCGATCAGGCCGATGTTGCGCGCGGCGCGGGCGCGGATGAACTGCTCCAGCCGCGGCTTGGTGCGCGGCACGATGATCGCCTTCTTGTCGAACGACAGGATCTCGCAGAACGTGTTGTAGCCGCCCATCGCGACCACGCCCTCCGCGCGCTGCATCAGCGCGCCGAGATTGTTGGTGAAGGTGAGGCTGCGGATGTTGCGGAACTTCGCGGCGCGCTCCTTGAAGGCCTCGCGTGCGGTTGCCGACATGAACGGGCCGAAGACGATCACCGCGCCATAGGGAATGTGCGGATCGTGCTCATAGGCCGCGAGCACCCAGTCGACCAGATCCTCGCCGTCGCCACCGCCCCCGGGCGTGACCAGAATGAACGGCCCGTCGATCTCCCCGATCTCGTGCGGGATGTCGGCATGCAGCGGCAGCTCGCGGTGCAGGTAGCCGGTGTAGACCGTCTTGTGCCGCACCGACGGCGGCACATCGATGCCGGTGAGCGGCTTGTTGATCTGCGGCAGGCCGTAGATCCAGATCTCGTCGTAGAGATCGCGCAGCGCCGGCACGATCTTCTTGCGCTCCCATTCCTGGGCGAGCGCCGCCGGATCGTCCATGACGTCGCGCAGGCCGAGCACCAGCGGCGTGCCGCGGTCCTTCAGCATCCGCAGCGCCGGGCCGACCTCGCCGCGAAGGCCGAGCGGCTCCTTGTCGACGATGAAGAGGTCGGGGCGATAGATGTCGGCGGTGTCGCGGATGATGCGCGTGCGCATCTCCATCGTGTGCTCGACGCCGACCCGGAGGTTGGCGGAATCGTACTCGCCGGTATCGATCTGCTTGACCACGCCGGGCACGCGCACGAAGTCGATGCCCGAGCGGAATTCGTAGGATCCGATCATCGGCGAGCCCGACAGGATCAGGACCGACACCGATTGGTCGGCCTCGACGAGGGCGTTGGCGATGGTGCGGCAGCGGCTCACATGGCCGAGGCCGAATGAGTCGTGGCTGTAGATCAGCACACGCTTGGACCGGCTGCTGGCGGGCATGCGACGCGTCTCCCCCTGGACGAAGCGCCTCCTGCCCCGGCCGGTGAATGTTGACGGACTATGCCACAGCGGGGCCGCGGCGTGAAATCGGGCCCCTCTGACACGAAAAATCGAATGTAATCAAGGGGCTGATCGAATATACCGGAACTGGAGCCAGAACTGGGTCGGCGCCGCACAGGATTCGATGCAACGCAATCTGTTCACCTACATCTGGCGGCACAGCCGGCCCGAGCAGCTCGTGATCCTGGCGCTCGTGGTGCTGGCCCAGCTTTTCTACTTCCTGTCGCTCACCGTGCCGAAGTCGGTCATCAACAACGGCATCCAGGGCAACGCCTTCAAGGACAGCAAGACCATCCCGTTTCTGGTCTGGGAACTCGACCTGTCGGCCATCCTGCCCGGCAAGGTCATCCGTTTCTTCGACGGCTTCCAGGTCGACCAGCTTCAGTATCTCGTGGTGATGAGCTTCGTCTTCCTGGGCGCCGTGGTCATCAACGGCCAGTTCAAGAAGACGATCAACACCCAGAAGGGCCGCATGGGCGAGCGCATGCTGCGTCGCCTGCGCTACGAACTCTACGACCGCATCCTGCGCTTCCCGCCGGCCCATTTCCGCAAGGTCAAGCAGGCCGAACTCGCCACCATGGTCAAGGACGAGGTCGAGCCCCTGGGCGGCTTCATCGGCGATGCCTTCGTGGCGCCGATGTTCCTCGGCGGCCAGGCGCTGACGGCGATCATCTTCATCATGCTGCAGAACTGGCTGCTCGGCATCGTCGTCGTCGTCCTGCTGGGCGTGCAGATGGCGATCATACCGAGGCTCCGCAAGCCGGTGCTGGCGCTCGGCCGGCAACGCCAGCTCTCGGCCAGGCTGCTCGCCGGCCGCATCGCCGAGACTGCCGACGGCGTCCACGAGATCCATGTCCATGGCGCCGCCAACTACGAGCGCGCCGACATCTCCGAGCGGCTCGGCCGCATCTTCAAGATCCGCTTCGACCTCTACCAGAAGAAGTTCGTCGCCAAATTCTGGAACAACTTTCTCTCCCAGGCGACGCCGTTCGCGATCTACCTGATCGGCGGCTATTTCGCGATCACCGGCCAGATGGACGTCGGCGCCGTGGTCGGCGTCCTGCTCGCCTACAAGGACCTGCCGTCGCCGATCAAGGAGCTGATCGACTGGGACCAGCAGCGCCAGGACGTGCAGATCAAGTACGAGCAGGTGATCGACCAGTTCCAGCCCGAGGGCATGATGCCGCCGGAGCTGCAGGCGATCCCCGAGGGCCCGCCGCCGCCGCTCGGCAAGGAGTTGGCGCTGGCCGGCGTCACCTTCTCCGAAGACGGGCGGGTGAAGCTGCTCGACGGCGTCACGCTTTCCGTGCCGACCGCTGCCAAGCTGGCGGTGATCGGTGGCGCCGGCTCGGGCAAGGACGTATTGGGCCAGATGCTGGCCCGCCTGGTGCTGCCGACCGGAGGGTCGATCCGGCTCGACGGCAAGGACTTCTTCCAGGTGCCCGAATACATGCTGGGCGCCCGCACTGCCTACGTCGGCCAGGACACCTATCTGTTCCCGCTCTCGGTCCGCGACAACCTGCTGTTCGGCCTGAAATTCCGTCCCGTCGCGCCGGCCAGTTACGACGACGCCACGCGCGTGGTGCGCGAGGCGTTCTGGAAGGAATCGGCGCGCGCCGGCAATCCGCCGTTCGATCCCAATGCCGACTGGATCGACTACGAACTGGCCGGCGCCACCGGGCCGGCCGACCTGCTGCCGCGCATGGTCGACGCCCTGCGCCAGGTCGAGATCGACGAGGACATCTATTCGCTAGGCCTGCGCGGCACCATCGACGCGGCGCAGAGGCCCGATCTTGCCGAAAAGATTCTGAAGGCGCGCCACACCCTGCATGGCCGCCTGCAGAACGCGACCTATGCCGGCCTCGTCGAGCCGTTCAACGGCGATCTCTACAACAAGAACCTGTCGGTGGCCGAGAACCTGCTGTTCGGCACGCCGCTCGGCAAGCAATTCGACGGCGACAACATCGCGGCCGACCCTTACGTGCAGTCGGTGCTGCAGGCGACCGGCCTCAATCTCGACCTGCAGCGCATGGGCCTCAGCATCGCCGAGACCATGGTCGAGCTGTTCTCGGGACTGTCGCCCGACAACCCGTTGTTCGAGCAGTACAGCTTCATCTCGGCCGACGAGTTGCCCAATGTGCGGCTGCTGCTGCAGCGGCTGGGCGGCAAGGGTATCGAGGCCGTGCCCGACGCCGACCGGCCGCGCCTGATGACGTTGCCCTTCCGCTATATCGAGGCGCGCCACCGCCTCGGCCTGATCGATGCCGAGATGGAGGGACGCATCCTGGCGGCCCGGCACGCCTTCGCCGAAGGCCTGCCGGCCGAGCTGCGCGGCGCCGTCGAGTTCTACGATTTCGCGCGCTACAACAGCGCCGCCACCCTGCAGGACAATGTCCTGTTCGGGCGCCTGGTGTACGGACAGGCCGAGGCCGAGACGCGGATCGGCACGCTGATCGCCGAGGTTCTGAACGAACTCGGACTGCGCGACCAGGCGATCGAAGTCGGACTGGAGTACAATGTCGGCGTTGCCGGCAAACGCCTGCCCGCGGGCCAGCGGCAGAAACTCGGCATCGCCCGCGCCGTGATCAAGCGGCCACAGCTCCTGATCGTCAACGAGGCCGTCGCCATGTTCGACGGCCGCACGCAGGACCGCATTCGCGACAACATCCTGGCGGCGGCAACGACGGAGAACCGTGGCGTGGTGTGGATCGCGAACCGGCCGGCGCAGGCCGAGCCGTTCGAGCGGATCGTGGTCATGCAGGGCGGCAGGGTTGCCTCGCAGGGCGCGCCGGCGGAACTGGCGGCGCGCGGCGGGCTTTATACCGAATTGATGGCGTCGGCGTAACGAAAACGAGGAGGACGCAATGAACCTCAATGAAGAAGTCGAGCTGCTCAAGCGGGTGCCGATCTTCTCCAAGATCGAGCAGGCCAAGCTGAAATTGCTGGCCTTCACCAGCGAGCGCGTGAACTTCGGCGTCGGCCAGGAGGTCTGCCACCAGGGCGATCCGGGCGACACGATGTACGTCATCCTGGGCGGCACGGCCGACGTGCTGATCGACACGCCGGGCGGTCAGATCGCCGTCGCCGAGATGAAGAGGAACAGCTTCTTCGGCGAGATCGCCATCCTGTGCGATGTGCCGCGCACCGCTACCATCAAGGCGAAGGAACCGCTTTCCACGCTCAAGATCACCAAGGACATGTTCTACCGCCTCGTCGCGGAGTTCCCGCAGATGGCGGTGGAGATCATGCGGGAGCTGGCGCATCGCCTTGAGGACACCAATGAGAAGCTGCGCGCCGCGACCAGGGCCGCCTGACGGCCGCGCATGAGCCGTCTCGACAGTTTCATCGCGCGCATGCAGGCGCAGCGCGACTGCCTGAATTTCCTGAAGCCCGCGGTCGACCGGCTGGGCGGCCCGATCCTCGAGGTCGGGCTGGGCAACGGCCGCACCTACGATCATCTGCGCGACCTCTTCCCGGCGCGCGACATCTACGTCTTCGAACGCCAGGTGGCAGCCCATCCCGACTGCATCCCGCCCGACGATCGTCTGTTCCTGGGCGAGGCGCGTGAGTCGCTGCCGCGCGCCGCGCGGACGCTGGGTGCCACGGCGGCGCTGATCCACACCGATCTCGGCACCGGCGATCATGCCGCCAACCTGGCGATGGCCGCCTGGCTCGGACCGACGCTCGACGCCCTGGCCGGTCCCGGCGGCTACGTGCTGGCCAACCAGGCGCTGGAAGTGCCGCGCTGGCAGCGCCTGCCCGAACCGCCGGGCGTCCCGAAGGACCGCTATTTTCTCTATCGAGTCGGCTGACCTCAGCGGTCGATCAGCTTCAGCAGCACCAGCAGCACGATCGCACCGATCACCGAGCCGATGAAGCCGGCCGGCTCACCGAACTGATAGAGGCCGAGCGCCTGGCCGCCGTAGGTCGCGATCACGGCGCCCACGATGCCGATCACCATGGTGACGATGATGCCGCGAGGGTTGGGGCCTGGCGTGATGAAGCGTGCGAGCAGGCCCACGAGCAGGCCGATGACGAGGACACCGATGATACTCATGAGCTATCTCCCTAGACGTCGAACGTCGCCAGCACCGGGACGTGGTCGGAGGCCTTCTCCCAGTCGCGCAGGTCGGTATCGATGCGGTAGCTGCTGATCGCCCCCGACAGCGCCGGCGTGGCGAGGATATGGTCGAGCCGGCGGCCGCGGTTCGAGACCCGCCAGTCGTTGTTGCGGTAGCTCCACCACGAATAGAGCTTCTTGTCGGCGGCCACGAAACGGCGCGGCACGTCGATCCAGTCGAGTGACGCCTGCATCCGGCCGAACAGATCGACCTCGACCGGCGTGTGCGACACGATCTTGAGGAGCTGCTTGTGGTTCCACACGTCGTGTTCCAGCGGCGCCACGTTGAGGTCGCCGACGGCGATGCGGCGCAGGCCCTTGCGGGCGCGCGGCCTGGGCTTGTGCGCGGCGTACCATTTGGCCATCTCGCGGTAGAAATCGAGCTTGTGCGCGAACTTCGCGTTCTCGGCAGGATCGGGTCGCCGCCGAGATCCAGCGCCGCCTCGATGTGGCGGCAATCCTCCTTGCCGCAGCGATGGTGGATGGTGGTGGCGGTGAACGGAACCTTCGAAAGAATCGCCACCCCGTTGTAGGACTTCATGCCCTGTACCAGGCGATGGGTGTATCCCAGCGCCTCGAACGCCAGGTGCGGGAAGAATTCGTCCGGACACTTGGTTTCCTGCAGGCAGAGCACCTCCGGCTTGCGCAGCCGCAGGTACCGTTCGACGTTGCCGATCCGCAGGCGGACCGAGTTGATATTCCAGGTGGCGACAGTCAGGCTCATCGGGGGCGCACTATAGGCCAAGGCGACGGAGGCCTCACCACACACTTTAACGATGGGTGGTGGATTCGGCGGCGGCGGCTTCGGTGGCATGCCGATCCCGATGGGCGGCGGTGGTGGCGGTGTGTTCACGGGTGGGTTGGGAGTGGTCGGCTTCATCGTGCTGGCGCTGCTGTTCGGCGCCGACCCTGGCGAGATCCTGGGCGGCATGACCGGCGGCACCTCGACCTCCGCACCGGCGCCATCGTCGTCGACCAGCCGCCGAGCCCAGCCGCCAGCGGCCGATGCCGAAACGCAATTCGTCGCGCGCGTGCTGAAGAGCACTGAGACCGTGTGGTCCGACATCTTCCGCGACATGGGTAAGGTCTATCGCGAACCGAAGCTGGTGCTGTTCCGCGACGCCACGCGGACCGACTGCGGCGTCGGCCAGGCCGCCATGGGGCCGTTCTATTGTCCGGCCGACCAGAGGGTCTATCTCGACCTCGGCTTCTTCGACGAGCTGGCGGCGCGCTTCCGTGCGCCCGGCCAGTTTCCGCAGGCCTATGTCATCGCCCACGAGATCGGGCACCATGTGCAGAACCTGCTGGGCATCTCGGGCAAGGTGCAGCAGATGCGCCAGAACATGAGCAAGCGCGACGGCAATGCGCTATCAGTGCGGACAGAGCTGCAGGCCGATTGCTTCGCCGGCGTCTGGGCCAACCGTGCCGACCGTCAGCGCGGCGGCAAGATGATCGACGATCGCGACATCGACCAGGCGATGGCCGCGGCGACGGCGATCGGCGACGACAAGCTGCAGCGCCAGACGCAGGGCCGGGTCGTTCCCGACAGCTTTACGCATGGCACCAGCACCCAGCGCACGCGCTGGTTTCGCATCGGCCTCGACAGTGGCGACTACCGCAAGTGCGACACCTTCAGGGCGCAGCAGCTTTGACAATCCTGTCCGGCATACCCGGCGTGCCGGCCGCTTTGCGTGGCTTGCTGACCCCGGTGGTCGGCGGCGGTTTGTCGAGCCAGACGTCTTCGAAGCGGAAGCCGTTGTAGACGCTGTTCACCATGTTCACGTAGCCCTTCACGTGGGGCTGCTGGCAGGTCGTGCCGCGCTTCCAGGTGATCGGTGGCCGGGCACCGTCGGCCAGTAGCCTGACGTCGATTTCATGCACGAGCCGGCGGCGCTTCTGTGTATCGGTCTCGCTCGACTGCAGGTCGAACAGCTTCTCGACCTCGGGATTGCAGTAGCCCGTGTAGTTGCGCGCCGACTTGCAGGCGAAGTTCTCGTAGAGGGTCTGGTCGGGATCGTCGACGCCGTTGCCGGTGGCGTTCAACCCGACCGCATAGTCCTTGCGGTTCAGCCGGGCAAACCACAGCGAGGTCTCGACGATGTCGAGTTCGGCGTCGATGTAGATCTCCTTGAGCTGCCTGAGCAGGAGGGGCGCTGCGTCCGTGTAGAGGGCGATGCCGCGCGTGGAGACCTTGAGCGGCAACCGCTTGTCCGGCCCATAGCCCAGCTTCTCCATGAGCACGCGGGCCTCGGCGCGGTTCTTGTCGATGTCGGGGCCGAAGCCCGGCACGCCGGCGAGAACCTCGGCCGGCAATCCCCAGACGCCGTCATCGGCCGGCTGCATCGTGCCGCCGATCGCGACGGTGGCCTCACTCAATGTATCGACGAAAGCCTGGCGGTCGAGCGTCAGCATCACGGCGCGGCGCATATCGGCGTTGTCGAAGGGCGGCGCGGTACGGTTGACCAACAGGTTGATGTTGAGATTCATCGATGTCGTTTCACACACCGCGGCCGGCGCACTCCGCTTTATGGCCTTCAGGTCACCCGGCGTCACTTCCCAGGGATAGGTCAGGTCGAAGCGGCCGGCGATGAAGCTCAGGACCGCCGTCGCGGGGCTGGTGGGGACGGTGAACTCGATGGCATCGAGATAAGGCCGGCCCTTCTTCCAGTAATCGGGGTTGCGAACGACGCGGATCGACTGGAATTCGGCGAACGAGGCGAACTTGAAGGGGCCGGTTCCGATCGGCTTTTTGCGCATCTGCGACAGCGAGATATGGCAGGGGTAGATCGGCGAATAGCCCGACGCCAGCATGGTGAGAATCGAAGGCTGCGGATGGCCGAGGTAGAAGGTCACCTCGTGGTCATTGCGCGCGCTGACGAGGTCGACGTTGCGATACCATTCCTTGCGCGGGTTGCGCAGCAGCTTCTCCGGTCCCTTGCTGGCCAACATGTCGAAGGTGCAGACGACGTCCCTGGCCGTGAACGGTCGGCCATCATGCCACGTCACGCCTTCCTCGAGTTTGAAGGTGAGTTCCGTCATCGCGGCGTTCCAGCGCCACGACTTGGCGAGTTCGGGCACGATCGACTGGTCGCTGTTTTGCACCACCTGCTGGTCGAAGATGACCAGGTTGTTGAACAGCGACATGAAGGGAATGACCGTCGAGTTGGTCGCCTCCTCGTGGATCGAGGCACTGGGCGGGTTGTCGCGGTGATAAACCTTGAGCACGCCGCCGCTGGTCTGTGCGAATGTCGATCCGATCGAAAGAACCAACGCAGCGACGACGCCCGCCAATCCGAAGGAAAGGCCCGGGCGCCGCGCGTCGCCGTGGTGGAGAAGCGGCTTGTCCATGGCCGCACTATGTCGAAGCCGCCGATTGCGTCACGGCCCATCGCTTCCGGAGCGGATCGTCTCCGGCCGATTATCTCCAAAATGGAGAGATCGGGCTGTTTCCGACGGTCAGACCAGCGTGCAGGTAACCGTGCCGCAGCCGTCGACGAATCCCGCCAGCGTGTCGCCCTTCACCACGGCGGCGACGCCATCGGGTGTGCCGGTATAGATCAGGTCGCCGGTGGCCAGCGTCACCAGGCCGGACAGGTACGAGATCGTCTCCGGCACGCTCCAGATCAGCGCATTGAGGTCCGACTTCTGTCGGGTCTTGCCGTTGACGTCGAGCTGGATGGTGCCCGTCGAGGGATGGCCGATGCTGGCTGCAGGGAAGATCTCGCCGATCGGCGCGGACTGGTCGAAGCCCTTGCCCATGTCCCACGGCCGGCCCATGTCCTTGGCTTGGTTCTGCAGGTCGCGGCGGGTCATGTCGAGGCCGACGCCGTAGCCGAAGACGTGATCGAGCGCCTTATCGACGGCGATGTTGGCGCCGCCCGACTTCATGGCCACCACCAGCTCCATCTCGTGGTGCAGGTTCTTGGTGGCCGACGGGTAGGCGACCTTGGTCGGATTCTTGGGGTCGGCGCAGATGACGATGGCGTCGGCCGGCTTGGTGAAGAAGAACGGCGGCTCGCGGTCGGGATCGTGGCCCATCTCACGGGCATGGGCGGCATAATTGCGGCCGACGCAGAAGATGCGGCGGACCGGGAACAGATCGCCGGTTCCATGGACCGGCACGCCGACGGTGGCCGGCGGCGGCACGACATAAGCCATCGCTTTCTCCCTCAAGAGCGTGCCTTTATGAAGGGCACCGGAGTGCTAGGCAATGACCGACGAAAACATCCTGATCGTGCAGGCCGATTCGGCCGAAACCTCGCTGGGCTGGGCCAGCCTGGGCGGCCGGCGCTGGCGTTGCACGCTGGGTGCGGGCGGGGTGCGTGAGGACAAGGTCGAGGGCGATGCCGCCACCCCGGCTGGCGAATTTCCGCTGCGCCGTCTCTATTTCCGCAACGACCGGCTGGTCCTGCCCAAGGTCGCCCTGCCGGCCCGGCCGATCAACGAGCATGACGGCTGGTGCGACGACCCACGGGCGCCGACCTACAACCGGCTGGTCCACATTCCCAATGACTGGGGCCACGAGAAGATGTGGCGCGAGGACGGCCTCTACGACCTCGTGGTCGTCGTCGGCTACAACGACGACCCGCCGGAAGGCGAATGGGGCAGCGCCATATTCCTCCACGTCGCGCGCGAGGACTACGCCCCGACCCGGGGCTGCGTTGCCTTCGCCCAGGCCGACCTGCTGGAGCTGCTGCCGCTCTTGACGCGCGAGACGCGCCTGCGCGTCCTCGCCCATCCCGCGGACGAGGACGCGAAACCATCGGCCGAGGACGACAAGACAAAGCTGCTCGAGGATTTCGACGAAAAGGACTGGTAGCGCGTCGGAACGCGCCTAGCCGACGACGCGGCCGATGGCGCGGGCGGTGTAGTCGACGAGCGGGATGATGCGGGCGTAGTTGAGCCGGGTCGGGCCGATGACGCCGATGGCGCCCAGGATGCGTTCCTGCGAGTCGCGGAACGGTGCCACCACCATCGAGCAGCCGGTGTTGGCGAACAGCGGATTGTCGGCGCCGATGAAGATTTGCACGCCCGAAGCGCCGTTGGCGAGTTCGAGCAGGCGCACGAATCCCTCGCCGCGTTCGAGGGCGTCGAACAGGATGCGCACGCGCTCGAGGTCGGCGATAGCAGTAATGTCCTCCAGAAGCCGCGCCTGGCCGCGCACGATCAGTGCGCTGCCGGGCTCGCCGGCCCATGTCGCCAGGCCCGACTCGATCACCCGCGCGGTAAGGTCGTTCAACTCGGCGCGCTTCAATTTCAGATCTTCCAGGATGAGGCGGCGGGCATCCTCGAAGGTGCGGCCCATCAGGCGCGCGTTGAGGTAGTTGGTGGCCTCGACCAGCGCCGAGGGCGGCAGGCCAAGCGGCGTGTCGATCACGCGGTTCTCGACGTGGCCCGACTGGGTCACCGTCACGACCAGGGCGCGGCCCGGGCCGAGATTGACGAATTCGATGTGCTTCAGCGGCTGCTCGGTCTTGGGCGCCATCACGAGGCCGGCACAACGCGACAGGCCCGACAACAAGGTGGTTGCCTGCTCCAGCGCTTCGGTGACGCTGCGGCCGACGGTGGCGCAGCGCGCCTCGATGCTGCTGCGCTCCTCCTCGGAAATGTTGCCGACCTCGAGCAGGCCGTTGACGAAGAGTTTCAGCCCGGCATCGGTCGGCAAGCGACCGGCGGACGTGTGGGGGGCATAGAGCAGCCCGACATCCTGCAGGTCGGCCATGATGTTGCGGATGGTGGCCGGCGACAGCGTCTCGGTGAGCTTGCGCGTCAGCGCCCGCGAACCGACCGGCTCACCGGTCTCGACGTAGCTCTCGACCACCAGGCGCAGGACCTCGCGCGCGCGGTCGTTCAGCTCGGCAACCGAAGCCGTCTGTCGTTGGCCGGGGGGACTGTCGGTAAGGACCCCCCCGGGAGAACCGATACGGTGGATCGCCATGGAAAAAATGTAGGTAGTGCAAGGGGTCGGGTCAATGAATGCTCTTGCGCAGCTGGATTTAGCCCCGCCCCGGCGCTACACCGGCCGCCCGCCATCCGGGCGACATATCTTCAGGAGAAGCAAATGCGCCCTTCCGGCCGCAGCCCCGACCAACTACGCCCGATCTCTCTCGAGCCGGGCTTCTCCCGCTACGCCGAAGGCTCGTGCCTGGTGAAGTTCGGCGAGACGCACGTCCTCTGCACCGCCTCGGTCGACGAGAAGGTCCCGCCTTTCCTGCGTAATTCGGGCCGCGGCTGGGTCACCGCTGAATACGGCATGCTGCCGCGCTCGACCCATACCCGCACGGACCGTGAGGCTGCTCGCGGCAAGCAGTCGGGCCGCACCCAGGAGATCCAGCGCCTGATCGGCCGCGCTCTGCGCGCCGTGGTCGATCTGCCGGCGATGGGCGAGCGACAGATAAACATCGACTGCGACGTGCTGCAGGCCGACGGCGGCACCCGAACGGCCAGTATCACCGGTTCCTGGGTGGCGCTGCATTTCGCCTTCGAGCGCCTGATCAAGGACGGCAAGCTCACGGCCAACCCGATGACCGGCCAGGTGGCCGCAGTGTCGTGCGGCCTGTTCGAGGGCACAGCGGTCCTCGACCTCGACTATCCCGAGGATTCCAAGGCCCAGGCCGACGCCAACTTCGTGCTGACGGGCGATGGCGGCATCGTCGAGGTCCAGGGCACGGCGGAGGAAAAGCCGTTCTCCGAGCCGCAGTTCATGGAGCTGCTCAATCTCGCCAAGAAGGGCGTCGGCGAACTGGCGCACCTGCAGCGCCTGGCGATTGGCCGGTGAAGGGCGGCAGATCCTGATGCCGCGGCGCTTCACCTTGCCCAAGCTGGTCGTGGCCACCCACAACCGAGGCAAGGCGGGCGAGATCCGGACCATGCTGGGTGCATTTGGCATCGAGATCGTCTCGGCGGGCGATCTCGGCCTGCCGGCGCCCGACGAGACCGGCACGACCTTCGAGGAGAACGTCACGATCAAGGCGCTGGCAGCAACCCGGGCAAGTGGGCTTCCGGTACTGGCCGACGATTCGGGCCTCAGCGTCCATGCGCTCGACGGACAGCCCGGCGTCCATTCGGCCGACTGGGAAGGTCCGGCCCGCGACGCCAAGGTCGCCATGCAGCGCATCCAGGAAGAGCTCGCCAGGCGCGACGTTCCCAGGACCGACGCCGCCCGCGCCGCCACATTTCATTGCGTGTTGGCGCTGGCCTGGCCCGATGAGCATCTCGAGCTGTTCCACGGCACTTGCGACGGCAGCATCGTCTGGCCACCGCGCGGCAGCGGCGGTCACGGCTACGATCCCTGCTTCCAACCCAAAGGCTACACGCGCACCACGGCAGAGATGTCCGACGCGGAAAAGAACGCGATCAGTCATCGCGGCCGTGCTTTCCGGATGATGGTCGAGGCCTGCTTCAGATGAACGCGCAGCCGCTGGGCGTCTACGTCCATTGGCCCTTCTGCAAATCGAAGTGCCACTACTGCGACTTCAACAGCCATGTCCGCGAGGGCGTCGAACAGAGGCGCTGGCGAGACGCGCTCCTGAAGGAGCTGGAGCACGCCGCCGGCGAGGCGCCGGGCCGCCGGGTCGAAACGATCTTCTTCGGCGGCGGCACGCCGTCGCTGATGGCGCCCGAGACCGTGGCCGCCGTGATCGCCCGCGTGAAGGCGTTGTGGGACGCCGCCCCCGAGGTCGAGATCACGCTGGAGGCCAACCCGACTTCGGTCGAGGCCAGCCGGTTCGCCGCCCTGGCCGAGGCCGGCGTCAACCGGGTGTCGCTGGGCTTTCAGGCGCTCGATGCCGCGGCGCTGAAGTTCCTCGGCCGCGAGCATTCGACGGCGGAGGCGCTTGAGGCGCTCGACACCGCGCGCCGCCATTTCCGGCGCTACTCCTTCGACCTGATCTATGCCCGGCCGGGACAAACGCCCGAAGCCTGGGCCACGGAACTTGAGCAGGCGCTCGGCCTCGCAGGCGAGCATCTCTCGCTCTATCAACTGACCATCGAGCGCGGCACCCGCTTTTTCACCGACCATGCCCGTGGCGCCTTCGTCCTGCCGGACGAGGAGGCGGCGGCTGCAATGTTCGAGGCGACCCAGGCGCGCCTCGCGGCTTCAGGTCTTCCCGCCTACGAGATTTCCAACCATGCCCGGCCAGGGGCTGCCTGCCGCCATAATTTGATCTACTGGCGGTATCAGGATTACGTCGGCATCGGCCCGGGCGCCCACGGCCGCTTCGCCCTGGGCTCAACGAGTGGTGGCGCGACCAAACGGGCGACGCGGCGGGCGAGCGGGCCTGAAGCGTGGTTGGAAGCGGTCGAGCGGTCGGGCCACGGCACGGTGGAGAGTTCGGTCGTGGCCGGGCAGGATCTGGTGGAGGAGGCGTTGATGATGGGACTGCGACTGGCCGACGGCATCGACCGCGCCACCTTCGCGGCCGTCACCGGCGCCGATCCCGTCGCGGCGCTCGACGAAGCCAGGCTGGCGCCGCTGGTCAAGGCGGGCTTCCTCGAGATCCGGCCGGATCGCTTCGGCGCCACCGCTGCGGGCCGCCAGCGCCTCAACGCTGTCCTCGAGCGGCTGATCGCATGAGGCTGGCGCTGCGGGCATTGGCGCTTCTGGTGCTGCTGCTGGCCGTTGCGGGCGTGGCGGCCGCGCAGCAGCGCCCGCCGGCCAAGCCGGCACCGGCACCGGCCAAGCCCGCACCGAAGTCGCCCTTCACGCCGCCCGCGTTCAAGATCACGGTCGCCACCGAGGCCGCCTTCCCGCCCTTCAACTACCTCGACCGCAAGGGCATGCCTGCGGGCTTCGAGATGGAGCTGGCACAGGAGGCCTGCCAGCGCATGAAGGCCGAGTGCGAATTCGCCGCCTTCAAGTGGGACGAGTTGATCCCCGGCCTGATCGACAAGAAGTTCGACATCATCATGTCATCGATGGAAGTGACCAGCGAGCGGCGCAAGCGGCTCGGCCTGTCGCGCCGTTACTATCTCTCGCCCGGCGCCTTCATCGCGGCCAAGGGCGCGCCGTTCGACGGACCGCCGTCGCTGCTGCGCAACAAGCGGATCGGCATCCAGAAGGATTCGATGCACGCCGACTGGGCCGACAAGAGCTTCCGCCGCTCCGCCCAGCTCAAGCGCTACAACACGTTGGCCGAGGCGCTGCAGGCGCTCGCCAGCAACGAAATCGACGCGGTGTTCGGCGACAAGGTGCAGCTCTGGCTGTGGAGCCAGAAGCCCGAGGGCAAGTGCTGCGAGCTGGTCGGCCAGGACATCAAGGACAACCAGACACTGGGCATCGGCGTCGCCGCCGGCCTGCGCCGCGAGGACGCCAAGCTGCGCGATGCATTCAACAAGGCGCTGGCCGAGATGCTGAGCGATGGCACTTACAAGAAGATCAACGACAAGTACTTTCCCTTTGCGCTCAACTGAGACGCGCCGAACCGAGGAGGAAACAATGGACGCCAAGGCCCAGAAGAAATTGTTCGACGCGCTGCGGGCGGTCGACACCCCCACCATCTGCAACGCGCTCGAGGAGGCGCGCGGCGTCCGCACCGCCACCGGATTCACCACCCAGCATCTCTATCCCACCGAGCGCGACGCGCCGCCGATGGTGGGTTACGCCCGCACCGGCATCATCCGCGCCGCCCAGCCGGCGGTGGGCTCCGCGGCCGAAAAGAAGAAGATGCGCGTCGGCTGGTACGAATACGTCGTGAGCGGCGAGGGTCCGACCGTCGCCATCATCCAGGATCTCGATTCCAATCCTGGCACCGGCGCCATGTGGGGCGAGGTCAACAGCACCGTGCATCGCGGCCTGGGCGTCCTGGGCTGCGTCACCAATGGTTCAGTGCGCGATCTCGGCGTGCTGGCCAAGGGCTTCCCGATCCTGGCCGGCAAGGTCGGCCCCAGCCACGCCTTTGTTCATGTCGAAGGTTGGGGCATGCCGGTCGATATTTTCGGCATGGCCGTGGTGCATGGCGACCTGATCCATGCCGACCGTCATGGCGCCGTGGTCATTCCCCATGAGCTGGCGGCCAAGCTGCCGGCGGCGATCGATCTTCTGGCGCGCAAGGAGAAGGTGATCCTCGACGCGGCAAAGAAGAAGGGCTTCGGAATCGAGGTCCTGCGCAAGGCCTTCGCGGCCTCGGAGGACATCCACTAAATCAGTGGAGCGCGCGGTCGCGAGAGACGTAGTGGCCGCGCTTCAGTTCCTTGAAGAAGTGCGGCACTTGCGGGTGCGACACCGGCTTGCCGGTGTCGTCGGGCAGCAGGTTCTGTTCCGAGACGTAGGCGACGTAGGTTGTCTGCGCGTTCTCGGCCAGCAAATGATAGAAGGGCTGGTCGCGGCGCGGCCGAACCTCGGCGGGAATCGACGACAGCCACTCCTCGGTGTTGGCGAATACCGGATCGACGTCGAAGATGACGCCCCGGAAAGGGTAGACGCGATGCTTCACCACCTGCCCGATGGCGAACTTCGCCGTCCGCGTCGGCGGGCCGACGATCGCGGGGGTGGTCGCATGATTGTCGATTTCCATGACGCAAGTATTACCCCGAACTAGGCTGCAGGCAACGCGCGCGGACCTGTGATTTCACCCGGTCCCTGCAACAATACGTGAATCAGCGCCTTTCGGCTCGCCCTGCAAGAACGGGGCCGGCAGCCCGGCGGGGGGTACCTTTGGTTGACGCGAGCCACCCGCCCGTGGACTCTGCGCCCGGAGAAGAACGGGAGGGATCGAGTCCTTGGCCGATGGTCTGAAAGTCCGGTTCTGGGGCGTGCGCGGTTCGATTTCATGCTCCGGCGCCGAATACGCACGCTATGGTGGCAATACCTCGTGCCTGGAAGTCACCGCCGGCGGTCGCCGGCTGATTTTCGATGCCGGAACGGGCATCCGCACGCTCGGCCTCGAACTCGCCCGCCAGGCCCCGCTCGACCTCGACATCTACTTCACCCACACCCATCTCGATCACATCTCGGGCCTCACCTTCTTCGAACCACTGTTCGAAAAGCGCAATTCGGTGCGCATGTGGGCCGGCCACCTCGAGGCGCCCTACACGCTGAAGAAGGTCGTCGGCCACCTGATGCAGGCGCCGCTCTACCCGGTGTCGCTGGAAGTCTTCCAGGCGTCCGTTGCTTTCAAAGAATTCAGGAGCGGCCAGACGCTGTCCTGTGGCGAAGCGGTGGCCATGCGTACGGCACCGCTCAACCATCCCAATGGCGCCACCGGCTACCGCGTCGAGCATGGCGGCAAGTCGATCTGCTACATCACCGATACCGAGCATCGCGAAGGCGAGCGCGACGTGACCATCGTCGAGTTGTGCCGCGGCGCCGACGTGATGATCTACGACTCGAGCTACACCGACGCCGAATATCCGCGCTATCGCGGCTGGGGCCATTCGACCTGGCAGGAGGGCGTCCGGATCGCCGACGCGGCCGGCGTCGGCACGCTCGCCATCTTCCATCACGACCCCAGCCACGACGATGCCTTCATGGACGGCGTGGCGCGCGATGCCGCCGCGGCCCGACCCGGCAATGCCCCGGGCGGCCTGCCGCGCGCGATCGTCGCCCACGAAGGCCTGACGCTCACGCCGTGACCGGCTCGCCAAGCCTGCGCGGACGCTGGCGGCGACTGGCGCTGGGATTGCCGACCGTCCTTGGCCTGGCGCCGCGCGGCTGGTTCATTCCGCACCGCTACGCGCCGTTGCTGCCGCCGCCCGGCACCCAGCCACCCTATCCGGCGATCGAGCAGCTGTTCGAGCGGCAGGCCGCGACGTTCACAGCGATGCTCGACGCCGTCGATGCCCATGCCGGCGACGATCCCGCCGGCGGTATCGAAGGGCTGAAGAGCCTGCTCGGGCAATCCTGGTTCCCCTCGCTCGACGCCGCGGTCGCCTATGCCCTGGTGCGCGAGCGCAAGCCGCGGCGCATCATCGAGGTCGGCTCGGGACATTCGACCCGTATCCTGGCGCGCGCCGAGTGCGGCGTCGGCGAAATCCTCGCCATCGATCCCATGCCGCGTGCCGATATCGCGGGCCTGCCGCGCCTGCCGTCGGGCGCCCTCGTGCACATTCACGACATCTTCCTGC
>JACPVT010000110.1 GCA_016191685.1 Rhodospirillales bacterium
ATCGAGGGCAAGACACGCGTGGTCTTCGTCACCGCCTACGACGAGTACGCAGTGCAGGCTTTCGAGCAGCAGGCGCTGGACTATGTGCTGAAGCCGGTGAAGACCGAGCGCCTGGCGCCGCGACGTGGTCGAGCGGCTGGTCGCGCATCTGCGCGAAGCCAGGCGCATGGGCTGCGATCTGGTGGTGTTCCCCGAACTTACGCTCACCACGTTCTTTCCGCGCTGGTGGATGGCCGACCAGGCCGAAGTCGATTCGTTCTTCGAACGTGAAATGCCGGGCAACGAAACGGCGCCATTGTTCAACGAGGCCAGGCAACTCGGCCTGGGCTTCTGTCTGGGCTATGCCGAGCTCGCCAACGAAGGCGGCAAGGTTCGCCGGTTTAACACCTCGATCCTAGTCGAGCGCGACGGCAGCATCGTTTCCAAGTACCGCAAGATCCACCTGCCGGGCCACGCTGAGCACGAGCCGGAGCGCCCGTTCCAGCATCTGGAGAAGCGCTACTTCGAGGTTGGCAATCTCGGCTTCCCGGTAGTGAAGGCGTTTGGCGGCAACATGGGCATGTGCATCTGCAACGACCGCCGCTGGCCCGAGACCTACCGCGTCATGGGCCTGCAGAATGTCGAGATGGTCCTGCTGGGCTACAACACGCCGCTGCACAATGCGCCGGCCCCCGACCACGATGAGCACAGCTGGTTCCACAACCAGCTCTCGATGCAGGCTGGTGCCTATCAGAACGGCAGCTGGGTGGTCGGTGTCGCCAAGGGAGGCATGGAGGAGGGCGTGCCCTCGCTCGCCGACAGCATGATCGTGGCGCCGTCGGGCAAGGTGGTGGCGCGCGCCGGCGGTGATGGCGACGAGCTGATCGTCCATCGCTGCGACCTCGATGCCGGCAAGAGCTACAAGGCGACAACTTTCAATTTCGCCGTCCATCGCCAACCCGACCAATACAGGATGATCGTGGAGCGCAAGGGCGCCGTCGATCCGGCCTGAGAGCTACGGAAGCGCAACGTCTTGCGCGCTTCCTGCGGCTTGCCTATCTGACCTTGCACTTGGCGGGTACGACCCCGCTTCTTGCGAAGGGTGCATCCATGGCTTGGCTCATTCTCCTCGTTGCCGGTCTCTGCGAGATCGGTTGGGCGACCGGACTGAAATACACCGAAGGCTTCACGCGTCTTATGCCGACGATCCTGACGGTCACGTCGATGGTCGTGAGTATTGTCCTTCTCGGCATTGCCCTGAAGACGCTGCCCGTCGGGACAGGCTACGCGGTTTGGACCGGCATCGGTGCCGTCGGCACGGCGATCACGGGCATCCTCCTGTTCGGCGAGTCGACGGACCTCATGCGCCTCGCCTCGATCGGGCTGATCATTGCCGGCATCGTCGGATTGAAGCTCACAAGCGCAGTCTAGATGACGGCGCTCTTCGTAAACTTGCCGAAGCTGCGCTCCGGGGTTCCGCGGAACAGCGACATGTGCGTGTGGGTGGCGACGAACGGATCGCCCACCGCCTTGCGGCCGAGGACGGCCGTGGTCCGCCCGGGACGGTCGAAGGGATCGCTGTTGGGATGGAAACCGTCCGACTGCCACACGGCCATGCCGACTGCCGTCAGCCGGTCGGCCGAGACGATGGCCTCGACCTTATCGAGATCGTAGCGGAAATTGCGGATCGTACCCCACACATTGCGCCACTGTTTCTGCTCGGCAAGATCACGGCCATGCATGAAGTCGGTGAAGGTGCCGAAGGCGATCATGTCGTCGGCAAAGATCGGCCGTGCGCCCTCGTAGTCGACGGCGCGGCAGTGCTTCGACAATGTGTCGAACCAGGCGCGCACGGCGGCGAGGTCGTCGGGACTGACAGGCGAGCGAAGCTTCATTGCGGATCTCCTGGACGTTGCGATACCTGAGTTCGACTCGAAACCCACTTAAGGTGGTGCCAGGGAGCGCTCCATGATGATGGTACGCTCGTCGCCGTGGTAACTGTCGCGCACGGCCTTGAAACCCAGCTTGGAATAGAAGTGCTCTGCGGTAACCGACGATGGGACTGTAAGCGCTTCCACGCCCATCTCGCGCGCGGCGCGCTCGACCTCGGCCATGAGACGCCTGCCGACGCCTCGCCCCTGGAGATCGGGTGCCACGAATACCGTTCGAACGACCTTTCCGTCCAGGCTGGCGGTCCCGACAAGCCGGTCGCCTGTCACGGCAACGAAGACTTTTCGTCTGCCCATCAACTTCAGCACCTCGGCAGGGCTGAAGTTCTTCACCAGCCGTTCGATGACCTCCTGCGAATAGTCCTTGGTGTTGGATTCTCGGAGCGCCCGCAGGATCACCGAGCTCACGTCTGCTGCATCGCCCTCATGGGCAGCCCGGATCACGCACTCCATCGCTGCACCTTCCACCATTCTGCGATTCTCGGCGTGTCGCGCAAATCTAAAGTCCGAAGCGCTGCCAGTGCAGGCGCTCCTCGATCGCGACAAGGGTCGCAGGTCCGATTTCATCCAGTCCGGTGGCAAGGCCGAAGCGGGACAGCAGGCGGCGGCGCGGTCCGATCACCGGCAGGCGCACCTTGGCGCCGTAACGTGCCTGCAGGGTGGCGCGAAGTTCGCCCAAACCATCCGCCAGCCCCAATTCAAGACCGCGCTTGCCGGTCCAGAATTCGCCGTTGAACAGCGCCGCCTCATCGCCCTTGAGGCGCGAGGCCCGGCGTTGGCGAACCCAATCCTTGAATCCGTCGTGGATTTCCGCCTGCAGGCGTTTCAGGCGTTCTACGTCCTCGGGATTCTCGGGGCGAAACGGATCGAGCATCGCCTTGCGCTCTCCCGACGTGTGCACGCGGCGTTCGACGCCATGACGGGCGATCAGATCCTGGAAGCCGAAGCCCGCGCTGATGACGCCGATCGAGCCCACGATCGAACTGGGATCGACGATGATCTCGTCGGCCGCGCAGGCAAGCCAGTAGCCGCCCGAGGCCGCCACGTCCTCGACGAAGGCGATCACCGGCAGGCCCTTTTCCGCAGCATGAAGGCGGATGCGCTGGGCGATCAATGCCGACTGCACCGGCGAGCCTCCGGGCGAGTTGATCGCGAGCGCCACCGCCTTGGCGCCGCGCATGTCGAAGGCCCGTTTGAGCAAGGGTGCCACCTGGTCGATGGACAGGCTGCGGCCCGCCAGCAGGCCACCGGTGGAGGCAATGACGCCCGCCAGCCGGATCACCGGCACGGTGGGGGTACGGCGGAAGCGGTCTCTGATCCAATTCAACATGGCCGGCACTGTCGCGGCGGGCGCGCTAGAAGGCAAGCGGAGCGGCGTGGCGCAGGATCGCTTCGGCTTCTTCCGTATAGCCGCCCTCCGGGCGATGCAGGACGAGGGGCGGCGAGGGGTGTCGCACCGCCGTACCTGCCCGCCGGGCGCGCAGCAGGACGCGCGCGGCGGGCGGGAGGAGCTTCACGGTCACATTGCCCCAGCCCAGCCGCACGAGATGATCCACGATCTCCTCCAGCCGGTCGCTGCGATGGATCACGGTCAACGTGCCCGTCGGTTTCAGGCCACCTACCGCCACGGTGAGCCAGCGGGCGAGATCGGCACTTGATTCGACGGTGGCCAACGCCTTGCGCCCGGTACGCGTGCGGCCAGGCAGAGGCCCACGGCGCCGACACCGGCGCCGAGGTCGAGCACGCGATCGCCCGGCGCCGCCTCGATTGCGGCGGCGAGCAGCACGGCATCCACGGCGACACGATAACCACGCGGCGGCTGCAACAACCGGACGCGGCCACCCAGCAAGGCATTTTCGGTTGGAACCGTTTCCATGCTAGGCATCATCTCACGACATCGTGTCGCAATAACCAGGCATCATCGGGCAACTATTCTCCCATCATGGCAAAGGTCGTCTCCCTCGAAGGAATGCGCCGGACTCCCAGCCTGGAGCCGCTGCTGTCGCTCTGCGCCGACGACATGGCGCGGATCGACCGAGAAATCCTGGCACGGATGCGCTCGCCCGTGAGCCTGATTCCCGAACTCGCCAACCATCTGGTTGGCGCCGGCGGTAAACGCATGCGGCCTCTGCTCACGGTCGCATCGGCCAGGCTCTGCGGCTATGCCGACGAAGACGACCGCCACATCAAGCTCGCGACGTGCGTCGAGTTCATCCATTCCGCCACCCTCCTGCACGACGACGTGGTCGATGTGAGCGCGCTCCGGCGCGGCAAGCCGTCGGCCAACTCGGTGTGGGGCGACAAGGCCTCGGTGCTGGTCGGCGACTTCCTGTTCACGCGCTCCTTCGAATTGATGGTCGACGTCGGCTCGCTCGACATCCTGGGCGTGCTGTCGCGCGCCTCCTCGACGATCGCCGAGGGCGAGGTGCTGCAACTCGTCAGCCAACGCGACACCAGCACGCCGGAAGCGACCTATCTCGAAGTGATCAAGGCCAAGACCGCCAAGCTGTTCGCCGCGGCGGCCGAGGTCGGCGCCATGATCGCTGGCCGCAACGGGCCGGAGCGCGTGGCGCTGGAAAGCTTCGGCATGAACCTCGGCATCGCCTTCCAGCTCGTCGACGATGCCCTGGACTACGTCGGGCGGCAGGCCGATCTCGGCAAGGCCGTGGGCGACGATTTCCGCGAGGGCAAGATCACCCTGCCGGTCATCCTGGCCTTCCTGCGCGGCGGTGCGGTCGACCGCGAGTTCTGGAAGCGGACCATCGAGAAGCTGGATCAGCGCGACGGTGACCTCGAGCACGCCCAGGCGCTCATGCAGCGCCACCATTCGGTGACCGACACGCTGGAGCGCGCGCGCCACTACGGCGCCATGGCGCGCGACGCGCTCGGCCTGTTTCCCGATACACCGCTCAAGGCAGCTCTGCTCGAGGCCGTCGATTTCGCCATCGACCGGGCCCACTGACACTCCCGCGCGATGGCCGGCAAGCACGTTCTCGCCATCGACCAGGGCACGACCAGCACCCGCGCCATAGTCTTCGATGCCGCTGGGCGACCGGTGGCATCGGCGCAGAAGGAACTGCCGCAGATCTTCCCCAAGCCAGGCTGGGTCGAGCACGATCCGGAAGAGATCTGGTCGGCCACTGTGGAGGTCTGTCGCGGTGCGCTCGCAAAGGCCAAGCTCCAGCCCACCGACCTTGCCGGAATCGGCATCACCAACCAGCGCGAGACGACGGTGGTGTGGGACCGCGCCACCGGCAAGCCGATCCACAATGCCATCGTCTGGCAGGATCGCCGCACTGCCGAGCGTTGCGCCGAACTGAAGAAGGCGGGCCATGAGAAGGCCGTCGCGGACAAGACCGGGCTGCTGCTCGACCCCTATTTCTCGGGCACCAAGATCGAGTGGATCCTGAAGCATACCGCCGGCGCCCGGGCCGCGGCCGAGAAGGGCGCGCTTGCCGCCGGCACCATCGAATGCTTCCTGCTGTGGCGGTTGACCGGCGGCAAGGTGCACGCGAGCGACGCCACCAACGCCAGCCGCACCTTGCTGCTCGATATCCGCAAGGGGGCCTGGGATCCCGAGCTGATGGAGCTGTTGGACGTGCCGGCTTCGCTGCTGCCGCGCGTGGTCGACTGCTCGGGCGAGCTTGGCGTGACCACGGCCGACTTCCTTGGTGCGCCGGTTCCGGTGCTCGGCATGGCCGGCGACCAGCAGGCGGCAACTGTGGGTCAGGCCTGCATCAAACCCGGGATGGTCAAGACGACCTACGGCACCGGCTGCTTCGCGCTGCTCAACACCGGCAGCATGGCCGTCCATTCGCGGCACCGCCTGCTCACCACCATCGCCTACCAGCTCGGCGGCCGGCGGACCTATGCGCTGGAGGGCAGCATCTTCATTGCCGGTGCCGCCGTGCAATGGCTGCGTGACGGTCTCGGCCTGATCGAAAAATCGGGCGAGGTCGAGGCTCTGGCAGCGCGCGCCCGCGAGGGCCACGGCGTCTACCTTGTGCCGGCTTTCGTGGGCCTCGGCGCGCCGCATTGGGACCCCGATGCCCGCGGCGCCATCCTTGGCCTCACACGTGATTCTGGCCCGGCCGAGATCGCCGCCGCCACGCTCGATTCGGTCTGCTACCAGACCCGCGATCTCGTGGATGCGATGCGCGGCGATGGCGCCCAGATCGACGAAATGCGGGTCGATGGCGGCATGGTGGTGAATGATCTCCTGATGCAGCGCTTGGCCGACACCGTCGGCACGCCGGTCGAACGCCCGAAGGTGATCGAAACCACGGCGCTTGGGGCCGCTTTCCTGGCCGGCCTGCAGGCTGGGCTGTGGCCTTCGCTCGAGGCGCTGTCGACGACCTGGGCGCTCGACCGGGCTTTTAGGCCGGTCGAGGGTGCCGCCTCGCGCGACCGCCGCTATGTCGGCTGGCAGGATGCGGTGCGACGGGTGCGTACTTCCTGATGGCTGGCCAATTCATGATTGCTGGTTGGCGGCGCGGCCTCTAGGTTGCGCCCGCCATGCGGACCCGTACGAACCCCGTCTATTGCAGCATCGACACTATCGATCTTGCCCAGGCCACCAGGCTCATCCAGAGCATTGCCGGGGGCCCGAAGCCGGCCGTCGGCGGCATCAAGCTCGGGCTGGAATTCTTCCTGGCACACGGCGCGCCCGGCGTACGCTACGCTTTTCCGACGCCGGTACGAGCCACGGGCGTGGGCTTCTTCCTCGACCTGAAATTGCACGATATTCCCAACACCGTGGCCGGCGGCATCCGCGCCGTGGTCGAACTGGCCCCCAACTTCATCACTCTCCATGCCAGCGGCGGCCGCGAGATGATGAAGGCGGCAGTGGAGGAGGCCGGCACCCAGGCCGCCAAATTCAACGTGCCGCGGCCCAAGCTTCTTGGCGTGACGGTTCTGACCTCGCTCGACCGCTCCGACCTCGAGGCGACGGGCGTCAACGCCGATCCGTCGGCCCAAGTACTGCGGCTGGCGGCTCTGGCACACGAGAGCGGACTCGACGGCGTGATCTGCTCGCCGCTCGAGATCGCGGCGTTGCGCAAGCAATGCGGCCCTGATTTCGTCCTGATGGTACCCGGCATCCGGCCCGTCGGCAGCGCGGCCAACGACCAGAAGCGGGCCATGACGCCGCGCCAGGCGGTCGATCTCGGCGCCACTAATCTGGTCGTCGGCCGGCCGATCTACCAGGCCGCAGACCCGCGCGCGGCGGCCGAGGCCATCGCGCGCGAGGCCGGCGTCAACGATCTATGAGCGTCGAAGCCAAGATCTGTGGCCTCTCAGCACCTGACACGGTGGATGCCGCGGTGCAGGGTGGTGCCCGCTGGGTCGGCTTCGTCACCTATCCGCGCTCGCCGCGCCACATCTCCACTGAAGTGCTGCACATGCTGGGCGCGCGGGTCCCGAAGAGCGTTGGCCGGGTCGGCCTGTTCGTCGATCCCGACGATGCGCTGCTCGACGAGCGGCTGGCGACCGGCGCGATCGACATGCTGCAGCTTCAGGGCTCCGAGACGCCCGAACGCGTGGCCGGATTGAAGGCACGGACGGGCAAGGCCGTGATGAAAGTGATCAATGTCGCCACGCGCGAGGATGCCGAACGCGGCATCGCGGCCTATGCGTCGGTGGCCGACCGACTGATGTTCGAGCCGGCTGGCGGCGTCCTGCCCGGGGGCAACGCCAAGGTCTTCGATTGGACGATCCTGCGTGGCCTCACCGTGCCGCTGCCCTGGTTCCTGGCCGGCGGCCTCACGCCCGACAATGTAACCGAGGCGGTGCGCGTGACCGGCGCGCCGACGGTGGACGTTTCTTCTGGCGTCGAATCGAGCCGGGGTGTGAAATCGATCGAACTGATTCGTGCCTTCCTCGACCGGGTGAAGGCGCTCTGAAGGGGACATGCATGAAGGTTGAGCAACGATTGAAGGAGCTCGGCATCGAGCTCGCCAAGCCCACGACGCCGGTGGGCAGCTACGTCAACGCCGTGCGCACCGGCAATCTGCTCTATCTTGCCGGCAAGGGCCCGGGCCTGCCGGGCAAGCCGCTGCCCGTGGGCAAGCTCGGCCGCGACTTCTCCATCGATCAAGGCTACGGCTTCGCGCGCGACACCGGCCTCAGCATTCTCGCCGCCCTCAAGGAAGAGCTGGGCGACCTCGACCGCGTGAAGCGCATCGTCAAGGTGCTGGGCATGGTCAATGCCACGTCGGAATACGGCAGCCAGCCGGAAGTGATCAACGGCTGCTCCGACCTCTTCGTGGAAGTGTTCGGCGAGCGTGGCCGCCATGCGCGCTCGGCGGTCGGCATGGGCTCGCTGCCGCGCGGCATTCCGGTCGAGATCGAGGTGATCGTCGAGATCGAGGAGGCACCCGCCCCGCGCGCCGCTGCGGCCAAGCCGGCAGCCAAGCGCAAGGTGGCGCCAAAGGCCAAGGCCAAGAAGAAATCGGCCAAGAAAAAGAAACGCTAGGGCTTTTGACCGACCCCTGCCGGGACTGCTAAGTCCGCCCGTCCCGACAGGAACCGCGATGGCCATTTCACCCAACAGTTTCCGCACCGGCCCCGACGAGCGCGGGCATTTCGGCATTTTCGGTGGCCGCTACGTCGCCGAAACGTTGATGCCGCTGATCCTCGAGCTGGAAACGGCCTACAATGCCGCCAAGGCCGATCCTGCGTTCCAGAGCGAGCTCGACTACCTGCTCGAGCATTACGCCGGCCGGCCGAGCCCGCTCTATTACGCCAAGCGCCTGACCGAGAAGCTGGGCGGCGCCAAGGTCTATCTCAAGCGCGACGAGCTGAACCACACCGGCAGCCACAAGATCAACAACGTGCTGGGCCAGGTCCTGATGGCCAAGCGCATGGGCAAGACGCGCGTCATCGCCGAAACCGGCGCCGGCCAGCATGGCGTGGCCACCGCAACGGCTTGCGCGCTGTTCGACATTCCCTGCGTCGTCTTCATGGGATCGGTCGACGTCGAGCGCCAGTCGCCCAACGTTTTCCGCATGAAGATGCTGGGGGCCGAGGTCCGGCCGGTGACGGCGGGCTCCTCGACCTTGAAGGATGCCATGAACGAGGCGCTGCGCGACTGGGTCGCGACCTGCGAGACGACCTTCTATTGCATCGGCACGGTGGCGGGCCCGCATCCCTATCCGACGATGGTGCGCGACTTTCAGTGCGTCATCGGCAACGAGACGCGCCAGCAGATGATGAAGGCCGAAGGCCGGCTGCCCGACACGCTGGTGGCCTGCATCGGCGGCGGCTCGAACGCCATGGGCCTGTTCCATCCTTTCCTCGACGACAAGGGCGTCCGCATCGTCGGCGTCGAGGCGGCCGGTCACGGCATCGACACCGGCCAGCATGCCGCGTCGCTGACCGGCGGTCGTCCCGGCGTGCTGCATGGCAACCGCACCTATCTGCTGCAGGACAAGGAAGGCCAGATCACCGAGGCGCACTCGATCTCGGCCGGCCTCGACTATCCCGGCATCGGCCCCGAACATTCGTGGCTCAAGGAAAACGGCCGCGTCGAATATGTTTCGGCGACCGACAACGAAGCGCTCGAAGCGTTTCAGCTTCTCTGCAAGCTCGAGGGCATCATTCCCGCGCTCGAATCCTCACATGCTCTGGCGCATGTCATCAAGCTCGCGCCGACGCTGTCCAGGGACAATCTTTTGGTGATGAACCTCTCCGGGCGCGGCGACAAGGACGTGCCGCAGGTCGCCGCGCGCATGGGGATGAAGATCGAATCATGAGCCGCATCACCAGGCGCTTCGCCCAACTCAAGGCCGACAAGCGTGCCGGGCTCGTCACCTACATCACCGCCGGCGATCCCGACGGTGCTATCAGCTACCAGATCCTGAAAGGGCTGCCGGCCGCCGGCGCCGACCTGATCGAGCTGGGCATGCCCTTCACCGACCCAATGGCCGATGGCCCCTCGATCCAGCTCGCCGGCCAGCGCGCGCTGAAGGCCGGCATCTCCGTCGACAAGACATTCGACATGGTGCGGCGTTTCCGCAACGAGACCGGCGACAACGACACGCCGATCCTGCTGATGGGCTACTACAATCTCATCTACCAGCGCGGCGTCGAGCGGTTCTGCAAGGAAGCGGCGGCCGCCGGCGTCGACGGCTTCATCCTGGTCGACCTGCCGCCGGAAGAAGCCGATGAACTGAAGCCTTTCGCAGTCGCCAACGGCATCGACACGGTGCTGCTGACGGCGCCGACCACCGACGACAAGCGCCTGCCCGCCGTGCTGAAATACTCGTCGGGCTTCGTTTATTTCGTCTCCGTGCTGGGAATCACCGGCACCAAGTCGGCGACCGAGGAGGCCGTGCGCACCCACGTCGAGCGCATCAAGCGCCACACCAAGCTGCCGGTGGGCGTGGGCTTCGGTATCCGCACGCCCGATCAGGCCGCCGCCGTGGCGCGCCATGCCGATGCCGCGGTGGTCGGCACCGCCATCGTCGAGCGCGTCAAGGCCGGCCTCGACGACAAGGGCAAGGCCAAGCCCGACCTCGTGCCCGGCGTCTTTGCCTACATCAAGGCGCTGGCCGACGGCGTGCGCGGCGTGCGGAAGGCTTAGGTCTTCGCCGTTTCTTCCTCGTCGTCGAATAGCAGGTCGGCGACGAAGGAGTTTGTCTTGCGTTCCCAGCCGAATGTCGAGGTCTGGCCATGGCCGGGCACGAAGGTGATGTCGTCGCCGAGCGGCCACAGCCTCTTGCGGATCGAGTTCAGCAACTGTTCGTGGTTGCCGCGCGGAAAGTCGGTGCGGCCGATCGAGCCTCGGAACAGCACGTCGCCCACGAAGGCGACCTTGGCCGGCCGGTTGACGAACACGACATGGCCCGGCGTGTGGCCGGGGCAGTGGACGACATCGAATACAAGGTTTCCCAGGCTCACCGTATCGCCGTTGTCGAGCCAGCGGTCGGGAATGAACGGCTTGTAGACGGGGAAATTGTACTTCGCCCCGGATTCGGGCAGCCCCTCGATCAGAAACAGATCGTCGCGGTGAGGCCCCTCGATCTTGACGCCATAGTGCTCGGCCATGGTGCCGGCCGCCGAAGCGTGGTCGACATGACCGTGGGTCAGCAGGACCTTGGTGACCTTGATGCCCTGCTCGGTAATCGCCTGCTTCAGCATGTCGAAGTCGCCGCCCGGATCGACGGCGGTTCCTTCCATGGTGTCGGAGCACCAGACAAGGGAGCAGTTCTGCTGGAACGGCGTGACGGGGGCGATCATGACCTTGAGCATGCCCCCGATCTAATACCTCCCGCGGGGCAACGGAAGCGCGTATGCTGAACGTCCCTCATGCGTCGGCGGCGATGAACTTGCGTCTTCTGTTCTGTGTCCTGGGCCTCCTCGGCCTTTGTGCGGCGTCGGCCCGGGCCCAGATCGCCCCGGTGGACTCGCCCTCCGGCCCGGTGCCGGCCGGCCCCTATGTGGTGGTCGATGTCGCCACCGGCGAGACCTTGCTCGAGCGTAACGCGGGCTTCTCATGGTATCCTGCCTCGCTCACCAAGATGATGACGATCTACATCGTCTTCGAGGAGTTGAAGGCGGGCCGATTGTCCTTGACGTCGCCGCTGCCGTTTTCCCAGAACGCCAATTCCAAGCCGGCGTCGAAGCTCGGTGTCGCGCCGGGCAGCTCGATCACGGTGGAGCAGGGCCTGCAGGCCCTGGTGGCGCGCTCGGCGAACGACGTTGCCACCGCGTTCGGCGAACGAATCTCGGGCACGGAAGCCGCGTTTGCCCAGCGCATGACCGAGACGGCCTCGCGGCTCGGCATGACCGCAACCCAGTTCCGCAACGCCAACGGATTGCCCGATCCCGGCCAAGTGACGACGGCGCGCGATCTCGCACTGCTCGGCGTCGCGCTGGTCAAGGAGTTCCCGCAGTACTACGGCTACTTCCGCACCCAGGATTTCATGTTCGGCAAACAGAAGATCGGGCCGGGCATCAAGTTCCTCGATCTCTACGCGCCCTACGCCGATGGGCTGAAGACCGGCTTCATCTGCGCCTCGGGCTTCAACATCGTGGGCAGCGCGGTCCGCGACGGGCGTCGCCTGGTCGCCGTCGCGCTCGGCTTCAAGCGTGCCGACCTGCGTGATGAGTTCATCATCCGCCTGCTCGACGAGGCCTACCTGCTCAAGACCGCCGGCAGCCGGCCCAAGATCTGGCAACTTCGCAACGGCGGCGGCGGGCCGGCGACGGTGTTGCCCTACGGCGAGTGCGGCACGATCCGCTACGAGATGCCTGGCGACGCCGCCTGGCTCGGCACCTTCGGCGACTGGCGCACGGCGCGCACGGCCTTCGACAAGGGCCAGGCCCAGCTCGCGACGCTCGGCTTCTCGCGCCTCGGCAAGGAGTGGATCCTGCCCGTGACGTCGAACAAGGCGACCCGTCAGGCCGCCATTATCGCCGACCTCGAGCCCGCGGCGGCGGAGAAGCTCTGCGCCGACTACCAGTCGCGGAAATTGTTCTGCCAGGTGAAGAAACCCGGAGATTTCGTGCCGCCCTTCAGCGGCTTCTGGCGGTGAACCCGGTCTCCCCGATCTTGGCCAGGCAGGCCATTCGTGCGATACCGCCGCCATGAACTGGCTGACCAACTTCGTCCGGCCCAAACTGCGCGCGCTGGTCGCCCGCAAGGAAGCGCCCGAAAATCTCTGGCTGAAGTGCCCCAAGTGCGAACAGATGCTGTTCATGCGCGACTGGGAGGCCAACCAGGAGGTCTGCAATCACTGCGGCCATCATATGCGGCTGCGGCCCCTGAAGCGCCTGCCGCATCTGTTCGACGAGGGCCGCTACGAGTTGCATCCCTTGCCGCGCGTTATTGCCGACCCGCTCAAGTTTCGCGACACCAAGCGCTATGACGCTCGCCTCAAGGAGGCCCAGGCCAAGGCCCAGGGCACGACCGATGCGCTGGTGGTGGCAAGCGGCCCGATGGGCGGCCGCATCGCCATCGTGGCATTGCTCGATTTCGGCTTCATGGGTGGCTCGATGGGCACCGCAGTGGGCGAGGGGCTGGTGATGGCCGCCGACCTCGCGGTGGCGCGCAAGGCGCCGCTGATCGTGTTTTCGGCCTCGGGCGGCGCCCGCATGCAGGAGGGCATCCTGTCGCTGATGCAGCTCACGCGCACCACGATCGCCGTACGCAAGGTGAAGGAAGCTGGCCTGCCCTACATCGTCGTCCTGACCGATCCCACCACCGGCGGCGTGTCGGCATCGTTCGCGATGCTGGGCGATGTCCACATCGCCGAGCCCGACGCCATTATCGGTTTTGCCGGTCCGCGCGTGATCCAGGACACGATCCGCCAGGAGCTGCCGGCGGGATTCCAGCGCTCCGAGTACCTGTTCGAGCACGGCATGGTCGACGCGGTGGTGCACCGCCACAAGTTGCGCGAGACCCTGATCCGGTTGACTTCGCTGCTCATGGATCCCGTCGTTTCCGAGGACCGCGGCCTCGCCGTCGCGGTCCGCTGAGCTTTTCCACCGTGACGGACGCCATTCTGGACCGCCTCCTGCGGCTCCATCCGCGATTGATCGATCTCGGATTGGAGCGCACCGAGCGGCTGCTCGAGACGATGGGATCGCCCCATCGCGAGCTGCCGCCGGTCGTCCACGTCGCCGGGACCAACGGCAAGGGCTCGCTGGTGGCCTACGTCAGGGCGATGGCCGAGGCGGCAGGCTATCGCGTGCACGTCTACACTTCACCCCATCTCGTACGTTTCAACGAGCGCATCCGGGTTGCCGGACGCCTGATCGAAGACGATGAACTCGACGCCGTTCTGACGGAGTGCGAAAAGGCCAACCAGGGAAATCCCATCACCTTCTTCGAGATCACGACCGTTGCGGCTTTTCTCGCCTTTTCCCGCGTGCCGGCCGACCTCGCGGTGATCGAGGTTGGAATGGGGGGACGCTTCGACACCACCAACGTGGTCGATCCCATGCTCTCGGCAATCACGCCGATCGGCTACGACCATACCGGCTTCCTGGGCGACAAGCTCGAAAGCATCGCTGGCGAGAAAGCCGGCATCCTCAAGCATGCCGTGCCAGCGGTGATCGGCCGCCAGCGCGACGTGTCGGCTTCGGTGATCGCCGCCGAAGCGGCCAGGCTCGCGTCGCCGCTCTTTCGCCTCGGCCACGAATGGCAGGTGGCGCCCACGGCTTCCGGCTTCACGTACCAAAGCGACTTGGTAAGCCTCGACCTGCCGGCGCCGGTGCTGGTCGGGGCACATCAGCTCGACAATGCTGCGACCGCTGTGGCCTGCATCGAACGCCTGCGCGCGGCCAAATTCGTCATCGACGAGAAGGCGATCCGCTCCGGGCTCAAGTCGGTCGAATGGCCGGCGCGGTTGCAGCGGCTCACCAGGGGGCCGCTTGTCGAGGCGTTGCCGCCGGGCTGCGAGTTATGGCTCGACGGCGGCCACAACGAGGATTGCGGCCTGGCGCTGGGGCGCATGGCCAGCGATTGGGCCAAGGAGCCGGCACCGCTGCCGCTCTACCTTGTGTTTGCGATGCAGACGACCAAGGACGCCTCGGGTTTCCTGCGGCCGTTGGCGCGTCATGCCGTCGCTGCGCGCGCGGTGCCGTTTCCCGAAGGCCACAGCGCCTACACCCCGGCGGAAGCCTGCGCCAAGGCGGCCGAGGTCGAACTCGATTGCGCCGCCGCCAACGATATCGGCGCGGCGCTGGAGGACCTGTTGGCCACCCAGCCCGCGCCGATGCGCGTTCTCATCTGTGGTTCGCTCTACCTCGCGGGCGCCGTATTGGCCCGCAACGGTTGAAGGTTCCTAGGCGATCGCGGTGTTGATCCAGCTCACCAGCTTCTGCTTGGGCTCGGCGCCGATCTTGGTCGCGGCGACCTGGCCGTTCTTGAACAGCAGCAGCGTGGGGATCGAGCGCACGCCGTAGCGCGTCGGCACCATCGGGTTCTCGTCGATGTTGACCTTCACGACCTTGAGCTTGCCATCCATGTCCTTGGCGATGTCCTCGAGCGACGGGCCGATCATGCGGCAGGGGCCGCACCACTCGGCCCAGAAGTCGACGAGGACGGGCGTGTCGGACTTCAGGACTTCCTGCTCGAAGGAAGCATCGGTGGCTTTGACGGTCATGGTGGGTTCTCCCAAATACAATACAGGCCGGTCAATGGACCGGCGCCGCCCTTAGGTGGAAGCTAGGAACCGGAACCCCGCGAGTCAAGGAGCTGCGGCATAAGGCATTGATTTATCTAATGTTTCTCCGTCGATCTCCATCAACCTGGGAGCTGCTGTCCACAGCAGGAAGGCCCGCACCGGGCGGCCGGGATAGATCATTTGGAGAAGGCTGCGGTAGAGCGCGAGCTGGCGGCGATAGGCGAGTGCAACACCGTCGGTCGAGTCGGGCGGCGGCCGATTGGTCTTGTAGTCGACGATCAGCACTTCGCTTTCGGAAACGGCCAGCCGGTCGACCTGGCCGCTGACGGTGAAGGTGCCGCGCGGCGTCCGCACGGTGCCGATCAGCGGGACTTCGGCGCGAGACGACGCGGCGAACAACGCGGCATGGGCCGGAGCCTCGGTCACGGCAAGCGCCTCGTCCGCCCAAAGGTCGATGGTCTCGGCGCTAAGCCCATGCGCCGGCTGGGCGAGGAAGCGGCGCGCCGCAGCAGCGCGGGCCGCGGGCGCGATTGCCGGCAGATGGCGTAGCAGTTCATGGATCAGCACGCCGCGCCGCCAGCGGTTGGACTCCTCGCTGGCGAGCGGGCTGAAAGGCGGGTTCTCGCTTGTTGCCTCGTCGGGTAGCGGCTGCGACGGCGCCAGCGGGGCGGGCGGGTCGGGCTCGGCGGGCGCCGTCTGGCGTGACCAGCTCGGCATGGCGTGCGGCGCGGCCATCGGCAGCTCTTCCTGGCTGCCGCCGGGGATTCGGCCCTCGCCGACCAGCTCATAGCCGTCGCCTTCCCAGCCGTCGGCGCCGAGCGGGCCTTGCGTGAAATCGAAGGAGCGTTTGATGGCGCGACCGCGCGGCTGATCGACATCGGTCGAAATGTCGGCGGCAACGCTGGCTTCCAGGCCGGCGGCAATGCGGTCGTACCAGCAGCCGGAGTCCTGTGGCCGCGCGCCGACCCAGCCACCGATATAGAGCCGGTCCTCGGCCCGGGTCATGGCGACATAGAGAAGCCGATTCTGCTCGTCCATCGAGCGCGCCCGCATCTCGGCCCGCCAGGCGCGGGCGGCTTCGTTGGCGTCGTCGCTGCGCGCCACCCACAGCCGCGCCTGACCGTCCGCCGCGGCCAACAGGCGCTCGTTGTTCTGGGGCACGCGCGTGGTGTCGGGCAGATAGACGATCGGCGCCTGCAGTCCTTTTGCGGCATGCACGGTGAGAATGCGTACCTCGCGGCGTCGGTTGGCGTCGAGGTCGCGCTTGATGTCGCCGCCGCCGGCCTCGAACCAGCGCAGGAAGCCCTGCAGGGAGCCCGATTCGGCGCGTTGATACTGCAGCGCGCGGGCCAGCAGTTCGTCGATCGGATCGGCGGCCTCGCGTCCCAGACGTTCCAGCAGACGCTCGCGACCACCCTCCGGGCCGAGCACGGTGGCGAAGAAGTCGAACGGCGTCATGTAGTCGGCTCGCGCGAGCCAGGCCGCGAGGCGCTTGTGTGCGGCGGCGAACTGAAGGTCCTCGGCCGTGCGCCGGCGCAACTCGCGCCACAGCCGGCCGGATCGGCTCCAGGCCAGGCGGAAAAGCGCCTCCTCGTCGAGGCCGACCAGCGGCGACTTCAGGAGACACGCCAGATTGAGGTCGTCCTGGGGCAGCAGCACAAAGCGGGCCAACGCGAGCAGATCCTGGATCGACAGCTCGCTGCCGAGGTCGAGCCGGTCGACGCCGGCTACCTCGATCTCCTCGCGCTTGAGCGCCTTCACCAGCGACGTGACGAAGGCATTGCGCCGGCGCACCAGAACCATGAAGTCCCCGGCATGGATCGGCTTGCCGGTGCTCGAGCGCCGCTCGTGGCCGATCAGGCCCTTGGCGTGCAGCGCGATGAGCCGTGCCAGCCGTTCGTGCGGCGGCGCCAGCGCGCCGGGATCAGCGTCGAGATCGGTGGGATCGGCCGCGCTCCGGGCGCCGCGCACCAGCGGCCACAGCTCGACCCTGCCCGGCTGGCCGGTGCGGCTCGGCAGGTGAAGGACGTCGCCGGCCGCGCCAAGGCCCCGTGCGGCGGCTTCCTCGCCGAACACCCAGTCAACGGCATCGAGGACGGCCGCCGTCGAGCGGAACGAAACGACGAGGTCCACTGCCTGGAATTTCATCTCCGCCGCGGCACTGCGTTCGGCGAACCAGACGCGCATGTCTGCGAGCTTGCGTGGATCGGCGCGCTGGAAGCCGAAGATCGACTGCTTGGTGTCGCCGACGGCGAAGATCGTGCGGCGGCGATCGACCGCGCCGGCGCCGACGAAGAACTCCTCGGTCAGGCGGCGGATCACTTCCCACTGGTCGGGGTTGGTGTCCTGCGCTTCGTCGACCAGGACGTGGTCGATGCCGCCATCGAGCTTGTAGAGCACCCAGGCCGCACTGTCGGCGCGTTCCAGCAGGCGCCGCGTGGCGACGATCAGGTCGTCATAGTCGAGGGCTGCGCGCCGCCGCTTGCCGTGCGCGTAGCGCCCGACGATGTCGAGACCCAGCCGCAGCAGGGCGAGCGTGAGCTCCACCAGTACGGCGGCGCGGATGGCTTCGTGTGCGGCGGCAAGCCGATCGCTCTCGGCCTGCAGGACCGCCTCGATCTCGGGCATTTCCTTGAGCGCTGCCTTGCCCGCGATCTTCTTGCGCGGCTTGCCCTGCTGGGTGAAGAACACCGAGCGATAGTCGTCGAGCCGGCCCGGCCGCTCCTCGGCCGCATCGAGCCAGAGCAGCATCAGCTCGCTGTACTTCCGGTTCTCCTTCTCGCCCTTGGCCAGCGCGCGGGCGGCGGCGCGCAGGCTTGGGCCGTCGAAGGCGGCGTCGTTGCAGCAGGCCGATACCAGCGCGCCGGCACCGGCATCGGCGGTGACGCCCAGGGCTGCCGCGAGCCGCGTGCGCTCATTGGCGAGACCGGCTTCGTCGGCAATGCGCGACAGCAGCCAGGCGCGTTCACCCAGCAGCTTCTTCATCAGTTCGTCGTATTCGGCGATGGAGATGCGGCCGGCGACGGCGGCCAGGGCGTCGCGCAGCGCCGGCGGCGCATCGCGGCGGGCGAGTGCCGCCATCTGCTCGTCCTGCGCCTGTTTCAGGATGGTGCCCGCTTCGCCCTCGTCCAGGACCTCGAACCCCGGTGCCACGCCGGCCTCGAGGGGAAAACGCTTCAGCAGCGCCTGGCAGAAGGCATGGATGGTGAGGATGTTGATGCCGCCCGGCGCATCGAGCACGCGGGCGAACAGGCGGCGCGCGATCACGCGCTCCTCCGCTTCCGGCGTCCGGTCGATCAGCTGGGCGATCTCCCTGTCGAGATTGGCTTCCTCGGCCAGCGCCCAGCGCCCGAGCTGGGCGGCCAGGCGGTTGCGCATCTCGGCGGCAGCGGCCTTGGTGAAGGTGAGGCAGAGGATGCGCTCGGGCTTGACGCCGGCCAACAGCAGGCGCGTCACGCGGTCGGTCAACACCTTGGTCTTGCCGGTGCCGGCGTTGGCCTCGACCCAGGCCGACTGCGCTGGCGACGTCGCCTTGCGCTGCTCGGCCGTGGCCAGCATGACGGGATCGAGCCCGAGGATGCTCATGCGGCGGCGCTCATTCGTCGCTCCCGCCCGTGGTCGACCATTCGGCCACGCGCTCGAGGTGCTCGTAGTCGTTGAAGTGCGGCACGAACTCCGGCTGCGGAAGTGCCACGTACGGTGTGGCGGGATTGGCGTAGCGCTCGGCCATCTTCTCGACCAGCGCCAGCATCGCCGGGATCAGCTTGTCCGCACCCTTGATGTTCTTGATCTCGCCGCCGTCGCCCAAGCCATTGGCGCGCCAGTAGGTGAGAATGACCTCGGCAGCCTTGCCTTTGATCTTCCTGAACCCGCCCGTTTCGGCCATCGCCGCCTCGAGCAGGAGCTGCGGCGCGAACAGCCCCTCGAGCTCGCGCGTCGAGGGCACGCGGCCGGTCTTGTAGTCGATCACCTCCCACACGCCGGTGCCCAGTTCGTCGATGCGGTCGGCGATGGCGGTGATGGTGAGTGGGCGATTGCGCGGACCGACCTTGATCGAGCCCGCCGTCTCGCCGTCGAGCAGGCGCAGGCCCGAGGCGCGGCGCCTGTTCTCTTCGCCCACGAACCAGCGCGCCAGCCGTTGGAAGCGCGGCCACCAGAAGGCGCGTTCGGCCGGCGCGGTCAAAAGCTCGCCAAGATGCCTCTCGCCGATATCCTCCAACTCGTGAATGGCGTCGCCCGGCAGCAGGCCGGAGGGATGCCTCTTCAGGAAATCGTCGAGGGCGGCGTGCAGTGCCGAGCCGCGTTCCGCTGCGCCCAGCTCGGCTTCCAGCGGGTCGAGCAGGCGGAGCTTCAGGATCTGCCGTGCATAGAGGCCGTAGGGATCGCGCCGCCATTGCTCGATGCTGGAGACCGAAAGTTCGGTCGGTCGCGCCGCCAGCGGCGGCCGTGGCTCGGGACGCGGCCAGGGCTTGTAATCGTCCGGCCGGTCGATCGCCTCGGCCCAGTCGATGTAGCGTCGGCCGCGCTGGATGTATTTGGGCAGCTCGCCAGCCGAATTGGGGTCATGACCCAGCAGCGCATCGAGCCGCGCCAGCCAGCGTGACGAAACGGTGGGAGCGCCGCCTTCGCGCTCGGCGCGGGTCAGCAGCACATGGTCGGCGGCCAGCGCGGAGACGAAGTCGTGCGCCGACAGGCCGATGCGCCGCTCGGGCTGCGGCAGGCCGAGCGCGCCGCGCATCGGCCGGTTGAGCCACGGCCCGGTCTCGACGGACGGCGGCCAGCTGCCCTCGTTCAGGCCGCCGAGGATCACGAGATCGGCGCGCTGCAGGCGGGCTTCGAGCGGTCCCCAGATCGAGAGCCGGGGATGGCGGCCGTAACGCGGCCGGATCGTGGCGGACGCCAGCATGGCCGCCAGCAGTCCCGGCCACTCGCCGCCCGCGACGGTTGGTTGGTCGCGCCAGGCCCCGCGCAGCCTTGCCAGCGTCTCGGCCATCGCCTCGCCGGCCTCGCCGCGCCACAGCGTGTCGGCCGAGGAGACCATCTCGGCGGCCGCAATGGTGGCGTCGAGCAGCGCGTCGGGCGGGGCGCCCTCGGTCATCAGCACGGCAAGGCCGGAAGTGGCAGCGTCGAGCCGATCGATCAGGGCACGCACGGCATCGGCGTCCGCGTCGTCGTCCTTACGCCGGTTGGCGACGATCCGGCGCACCGCCTCGAGGCCGATGGCGGGCTTCAGTCCGCGCAGATACTTGCGGTCGAGACGGCGTGCAGTGTCGAGCAGATCGGCGCGCGACCGGCCGAGCACGCAGAGCGGATGTTTCAGCAACGCCAACAGATCGACCGGGCCGAAGCCGCCGTCGACCGCGGCGAGCAGCGCGCGCAGCAGGGTGGCGGGCGGCGTGTCGGCCAGCGGCGTGCCGGCCGAATCGTCGATCTCGATGTTCCAGCGCCTGAGTTCGGCGCCGACGCGTCGCGCCAGCTCGCGGTCGGGCGTAATCAATGCCGCCGTGCGGCGCGGCTCATTCAGTGCCTCGCGAAGCGCGAGCGCGATAACGACCGCCTCCTGGTGGGACGTGGCGCAGTCGGCGCGGGCGACGTGGTCCAGCGCCGCCGGATCCGGCCGCGCCCAGGCCTCGCTGGTTTCGGCTGGCCGCATCAGTTCGGCGACCAGCGTCCGCCGCGCCCGATCGCCGCCGCGGCTGCCGGGCCAGTCCGGCACCGAGGTGCGATCGACACCGAGCGCCAACAGCAGTTCATGCAGGCCGAATTGCGGATGCGACGGCTCGAGCTTGTCCCAGCTGTCCCGGTCCATTTCGCTATCGAGGCCAGGCAGCACGATCGCGCCCAGCGGCAGGCCGGCGACCACGGCCAGCAGTTCGCGCGTGGCCGGCTGCGAGCCGGTCGAGCCTGCGGCGATCACCGGTGTTGCGGGCGGATGGTTGCGCCACCGTGTGGCCTGGGCGCGGATGGCGAGCGTTCGACGCCCGATGCTGTCGATCTGGCCGCGTTCGGCCAGCATCGCCGGCCAGGCGGTGCCGACGATATCGAGGAAGGTGAGCGTGCGCCGCCAATGCTCGGCAAAGTTGCCCGTGACGAGACCGGCCAGCCTGTCGAAGCCCACGCCTTCGATCGACAGCTCGTCGAGCAATCCGCCCAGCTCACGCGCGAGCTTGAGCGCCTGCGCCGCCGATTGCGCAATCGGATGGCCCTGGTCGTCCCTGAAGGCGGCCACGAGCCGGGCCAGCAGCGCTTCGCGCTCCATGGGATCGATGGCGGGCGGCAGGGCGAGCGCCGCGTCGTCGCCCGGCGACAGGCCCCATTCACTGTCGTCGACGTCGCCCAGCGGCGCCATTCGCGGCAGGATCGTGGGCTTGCCGTCGGACGCGCGCAGGAAGGCCTCGCGCAGCGCCCGCACCGAACGCCGGGTCGGCACCAGGATCAGCACGTCGGCCAGGCCGAGCGGATCGCCGCCGTATTCCGCCAGCACGCCCCGCGCCAGTTCGTCGGCGAAGCGGCGGTCGATGCCGATGGCGAAGACGCCCTTCATCCCAGCACGCGTTCGGCGTCGGCCAGCGCCTGCGGCGTGCCGACGTGAAACCAGTCGCCGTCGTGCACCAGGCCGTAGAGGCGGCCGGCCGCCTCGGCCCGGTTCCAGAGCCTCAGCAGCGAGAACGGTCCCTCCGGGGTTCCGTTGAACAGGCGCGGCTCACACACGGAGATGCTGGCAAAAAGATACGGTGCCGTCTCGGCGTTGCCGCGGTGACGGGCATGGCCGTCCGGCTCAAGATAGTAGTCGCCGCGATCCTTGTCCTCGCGGCCGATGGCCGCCGCCAGCGGATGCAGCAGCAGCAGCGCATCCATGCGCCGGGGATCCCACGTCGCCTGCAGGCGGCCCAGCATCGACTCCGCGCCGTCGCGCCACAGGCCGTCGCCGTTCAGCACGAAGAACGGCCCGTTGCCGAGCAGCGGCAGGGCATTGCGGACACTGCCGCCGGTCTCCAGCAACCGGTCCTCGTGGATGACGCGGGCACGGCCGCGCAGGCGGTCGGCGATCTGGCCGCCGAGATGGTGCACGTTCACCACGACATTCTGCACGCCGTGGCGCTGCAGGCGGTCCATTGCGCGGTCCAGCATGGAGCGGCCGGCCACGGCGATCAGCGGCTTGGGTGTGTGGTCGGTGAGCGGCCGCATGCGTTCGCCGCGCCCCGCGGCCAGGATCATCGCGGTCCGGATCATGGCTCACCAATGCGCCGCAGCGGCGGCGGCAGCAAACGATCGACCCAGGCGCGCAACGGTTCCAGCGCCTCGTGCCGCAGCGCGCGCTCGAACATCCGCCACACCCGCGGCAGATGCTGCAGGTAATCGGGCTTGCCGTCGCGCTTCAGCAGCCGCACGAACAGGCCGATGATCCGCGCGTGGCGTTGCGCAGCCATCAGCGCGAAGCCGGTCTTGAAGCCGGCCGGATCGGCGATCCCGGTTTCGCCGAGATAGTGCGCGAGGCAGGCGGCATGAATATCGGTGGGGACGTCGCGGCGGGCGTCCTCGATCAGCGAGACCAGATCGTAGGAGGGATGGCCGCGCTGGGCGTCCTGGAAATCGAGCAGGCCGCAGGCCTTCATCCCCGGCCGCCCGGGTAGCCACAGCAGATTGTCCTTGTGGTAGTCGCGCAACAGCAGGGTCTCGGCTGCGGGCGGCAGGAGCGCGAGGCATTCCCGCCAGGCGGCGACGTACCGTTCGGTCTCCTCGGCGGGCGTCGGCCGGCTGGTTGCGGCCGGCAGATACCATTCCGGCAAAAGCATCGCGGCTTCGATCAGGGCGTCGCCGGCGTAGGCGCCGAGCCCCGGCAGCAGGGCGTGGCCCTCGGCGCGGTGCAGAGCCACCAGCACATCGGTCGCCCGCGTGTAGAGCATGTGCTCGTCGCCGCCTGCCGCCAGGACACGGGCAAAGGTGTCGTCGCCCAGGTCCTCCAGCAGCAGGAAGCCGTGCTCGGGGTCTTCCGCCAGGATCTGCGGCGCGCTGAGGCCGAGCGCGATCAGGTGCCGGCCGATGCGCACAAAGGGCCGCACGTCCTCCTGCGGCGGCGGAGCATCCATCACCACCGCGGAGTCGCGCGGCCGGGTCAGCCTGAAGTATTTGCGGAATGAGGCATCGCCTGCCAGCAGGCGCTCGCCAGCATTGCCCCAGCCGGCGTCGCGCACGAATGCGGCGCGCCGCAGATCGCGTTCAGACTTCGCCAAGACGGGCTTCTCCCTCCAGGGTCGCACGCCGTCCCTCGCCTTCGATGGACAGCGTCACCGTGAGCCGTTCGTGCGGCAGCAAGGGGCCCAGCCGCTCCGCCCATTCGATCAGCACGATGCCGTCGGTCCGCGCCTCCTCCCAGCCGAGTTCGAAAACCTGCTCGGCGGTCTCCAGCCGGTAGAGGTCGAAATGCCAGAAGGTGCCTCGTGGCGTGTCGTAGACTTCGACCAGGGTGAAGGTCGGGCTCGGCACGACCAGTGCCGGCTCGCCCGAGGCCGCCCGCAGGATGGCGCGGGCGAGCGTGGTCTTGCCGGCGCCGAGACCACCCATCAGCGCCACGACATCGCGCGGCCGCAGGCGCCCGGCCAGGGCCGCGCCAAACCGCTCGGTGGCGGCCTCGTCGGGAAGGGACAAAGAAAAAGTCGGCATCTTTCGATGCCGACTTTTAGCATGGTCGCGCCCTCGCTTGCCCTGTGGGCGCTTGAGGGGGCGGTTAGTAGCGGTAGAGGTCGCCCTTGAACGGACCCGCTTCCGCCACGCCGATGTACTTGGCCTGGTCGGGCCTGAGCTTGGTCAGCTTGGCGCCGACCTTCTCGAGGTGGAAGGCGGCGACCTTCTCGTCGAGGAACTTGGGCAACGTGTAGACCTTCTTCTCGTACTTGCCCGGGTTGGTCCAGATCTCGATCTGGGCCAGCGTCTGGTTCGAGAACGAGGCCGACATGACGAAGCTCGGGTGGCCCGTGGCGTTGCCGAGATTCACCAGGCGGCCCTCCGACAACACGATGATGCGCTTGCCGTCGGGGAACTCGACCTCGTCGACCTGCGGCTTCACGTTGTGCCACTTGAAGTTCCGCAGGTTCGAGATCTGGATCTCGGAGTCGAAGTGGCCGATGTTGCAGACGATGGCGCGGTGCTTCATCGCCTTCATGTGGTCGAGCGTCAGCACGTCGACGTTGCCGGTGGCGGTGACGAAGATGTCGGCGCGGGGCGCGGCCTCTTCCATGGTCACGACTTCGTAGCCTTCCATCGCCGCCTGCAGGGCGCAGATCGGGTCGATCTCGGAGACCATGACGCGGCATCCGGCCTGGCGCAGCGAGGCGGCCGAGCCCTTGCCGACGTCGCCGAAGCCCGCGACCATCGCCACCTTGCCTGACATCATCACGTCGGTGCCGCGGCGGATGCCGTCGACCAGCGATTCACGGCAGCCGTAGAGGTTGTCGAACTTCGACTTGGTGACCGAGTCGTTGACGTTGATGGCGGGCCACAGGAGCTTGCCCTCTTTTTCCATCTGGTAGAGCCGGTGCACGCCCGTGGTCGTCTCCTCGGTGACGCCGCGGATTGCGGCGCCGAGCTTGGCGTACCAGCCGGGCTTGGCCTTGTTGGTCCTGGCGATCGCCTTGTAGAGGACTTCCTCCTCCTCGTTGGTCGGCTTGGAAATCAACGAAGGATCCTTCTCGGCGCGGATGCCGAGATGGACCAGCAGCGTGGCGTCGCCGCCGTCATCGAGGATCATGTTCGGCGCGCCGCCGTCGCCCCATTCGAAGATCTTGTGGGTATAGTCCCAGTATTCCTCGAGGCTCTCGCCTTTGACGGCGAACACCGGCGTACCGGCCTTGGCGATCGCCGCGGCGGCATGATCCTGGGTCGAATAGATGTTGCACGAGGCCCAGCGCACGTCGGCGCCCAGCACCTTCAGCGTCTCGATCAGCACGCCGGTCTGGATGGTCATGTGCAGCGAGCCCGCGATGCGGGCCCCCTTCAGCGGCTTCTTCGGCCCGTATTCCTTGCGGATCGACATCAGGCCCGGCATCTCGGTCTCGGCCATGTCGAGTTCCTTGCGGCCCCAGTCGGCGAGCCCGATATCCTTGACGATGTAATCCTGGGCCATGTGGCGCTCCTGGCGGCTGAGGGGAAAGCGGCCGTGTCATATCAGCGGCTCGGGGCCACCTCAACGCGCCGTATGCGCATATAAGCAAGAATTTATGGGCAGATAACCGGCGCTTTATGCCGGAACACCGCCGGCTTCAATCCTCGCCGAATTTGCCCTCGATCAGGGCGGAAAGGGCGGCCATGGCCTCGACGGCCTGGCGGCCCGAGCAGACAAGCTCGATCTCGCAGCCGATGCCGGCGCTCAGCATCATCAGCCCCATGATCGACAGGCCGGAGACTTCCTGGCCCTTGAAGCCGACGCGCACGACCGCATCGAACTGGCCGGCGGTGCGGACGAACTTGGCGGCTGCCCTGGCGTGCAGGCCACGCTTGTTGGCGATCCCCAGTGTCCGGCGGAGCGCTCCGATGCTGGCATCGGCCGCGCCTTGCGACGCGGCATCGCTCACGAGGCTTCCTTGGCCAGGATTCGGGAGGCGACGGTGATGTACTTGCGGCCAGCTTCCTGGGCCATGCGCACGGCTTCGGCGATCGGCCGGCTGCGCACGCCGGCAAGCTTGACCAGCATCGGAAGGTTGACGCCCGCCAGAACCTCGATGTGGGCCTGCTCCATGATCGAAATCGCGAGGTTCGACGGTGTGCCTCCGAACATGTCGGTCAGTACGATCACGCCTTCGCCCGTGTCGCAGGCGCGAACGCACTCGAGGATTTCGCTACGTCTCTTTTCCATGTCGTCGTCGGCACCGATGCAGACTGTCGAGACACATTGCTGCGGACCAACGACATGTTCGAGCGCGGCCAAGAACTCACGCGCCAGATTGCCGTGGGTCACCAGTACGATACCAATCATCCATCCCCACCCGGTCTACGCCGCGCCGCCCGGCCCCCCGGCCCCGTCGGCGTCTCGGTGGGTGAGAGTGACCGAGCGGCCGACGCCGCGCAACCAGTCTGCCAGCGCCTCGGCCACCGCCACCGAGCGGTGGCGGCCGCCGGTACAGCCCACGGCAATGGTCAGATAGCTCTTCCCCTCTGCGTCAAAACGCGGCAGCAGGGGGCCGACCAGCCCTCTCAAATGCTCGAGAAAGGCCGCGTAGTCGGGATCGGTTGCAATAAAGGACGCGACGGCCGGATCGCGGCCGGTCAATGGTTTGAGCGCCGGCTCGTAGTGCGGGTTCTTCAGGAACCGCGTGTCGAAGACAAGGTCGGCCTCGCGCGGCAGGCCGCGACGGAACGAGAACGACATCACCGACAGGCGGGTGCCGATGCGCGGGCCGAGGGCGAAATGGCCCGCAAGCACCTGCTTGAGCGCGTGCGGCGACAGGGACGAAGTGTCGATCACGAGGTCGGCGGTATCGCGCATCCAGCCGATTTGGCGGCGCTCCTCGACGATGCTGTCGATCACCGGTCGGTCCGGCGCCAACGGGTGAGGCCGTCGTGATTCGGTGTAGCGGCGCTGAAGCGTTTCGGTGTCGCAGTCGAGGAACAGCAGCTTCGCATCGAGTTCGGGCCGCTCGCGAAGTTCGCGGGCACGGCGGACGAGGTCCTGCGGATCGAAGCCGAACGTGCGGGTGTCGACTCCGAAGGCAAGCGGTGGCGCGATCGTACCCGGGTCGCCGGCGGTCGAGCGCATCAGCTCGCCGAGCAGCGGCAGCGGCATGTTGTCGACGGCGACGTAGCCCATGTCTTCGAGCGCATTCAGCGCCGTCATCCGCCCGGCGCCGGAGAGGCCGGTCACCAGGACGAACGGGCGGCGCTCGCTCGCGGCGGCCGGAGACGAGGCGGGCGAAGACGAGGAGGGCGGGCTGTCGGGCATGGCAGGAGCCAAGTCATCATGCGGTTTCGATTTGCGCCAGGGCAAGGCGCAACTTGGCTGCGGCCGAAACTTCGAATGGTGCCAGCGCGAGCACGGGCAGGACGACGCCCGACAAATCCTCTTCGGCCGGCTCGGGCAGCCGCTCGACGCGGTCGACCGGCACCAGGTCGACCAGCAGCGACAGCGGCGCCCGCGACAACAACTGGCCGCGGGCCAGCTTCAGGATTCCGACACCACGTACCTCGAGCAGGCCGGCGAGCGCCGCCGGCGCCGTGGCGATCAGGCCGCGCCCGCGCCGGACGACGCGGGTCTGGTCATCGGCCACCAGGCGCGCACCGGTCTCGATCAGGCGCAGCGCCAGATCGGACTTGCCGGCACCCGAGGGGCCGCGCAGCAGTACCCCGCGCCAGGTACGGGCGGATGGTCTGCCGCCAGGCCGGAACGCGACGCAGGTTGCATGTACCAGCACCGTCATTTGCGGGCGTTCGCGGCGGGTACCCGGATGGTGAAGCGCGCGCCCAGCACCTTGCCGTCCGGCGCGTGGCGGTTGCTGGCGGCGATCGAGCCGCCGTAGGTCTCCATGATCTGCCGGCAGATCGAGAGACCCAGCCCCGAATGCTGGCCGAAATGCTCGATCGGTCGCTCCGAGTAGAAGCGTTCGAAGATCGATTCGAGATTCTCCTCGGGAATGCCCGGCCCCTCGTCGTCGATGGTGACGACGAAGGGGCCGCCGCGCGGCTCGCGTCCCAGTTCGACGACGATGCGCGAGCCTGCCGGACCGAACGACAAGGCGTTGTCGATGACATTGCGGAAGACCTGGCCGTAGCGGCCGTCGTGGCCATGTGCCGCGAACGGCGGGTTGGCGGCGACCCGGAACTGGACCTCGACGTCGTGTTTTTTTGCAGCACTGATGGCGTAGTGACCGGCCATGTCGGCCAGGAGGCCGTGGAGGTCGACGGGCTTCACTTCGCCGCGCATCAGTTCGGCGTCGAGTCGCGAGGCGTCGGAAATGTCGGAGATCAGCCGGTTCAACCGGTTGATGTCGTCCATGACGATGGTCATCAGCTTGTCGCGGCGTTCCGCGTCGAGGCCGGGCCGTGCCGCCATTTCGATGGCGGAACGCAAGGAGGTCAGGGGATTCTTGAGTTCGTGCGCCACGTCGGCGGCGAAACTCTCGATGGTGTTGATGCGCTGCCACAGCGCGTCGGTCATCGAACGTAGCGCGTCGTTCAGATCGCCGATTTCGTCGCCGCGTTTGCCGAGGTTGGGAATCTCCGGCCGGCTTTCGCGTGCCAGGCGCACCTCGTCGGCGGCGCGCGCCAGTCGGACGATGGGCTGGGTGATCGTGCCGGCGAGATAGAGTGAGAGCAGTACCGTGATGCCGAGCGCCGCCGCGGCAATGGTCAGCATGTCGTAGCGGACCTGTCGCAGGGAGGCGGCGATGGCGCGATTGTCCCGGGTAAGGATCAACGCGCCCAGCACTTGCTTGTAGCGTTGCACGGGCACTGCGGCGCTCAGGATCATGCGGCCGTCGGGCGCCATCCGCACCGCCGAGGCGTTGAAGCCCCGCAGCGCGCTGGTGGCTTCGGGATAGTCGCGCACCGAAGGTGTGGCGCGCTCGACATATTCGGGGAAGCGGTCGGCCCGCGACAATTGCCGGGCGATCCAGTCGCTCACCCGGTCGGCGACGGCAATCTCGACGACGGCGGGCGCTTCGGGCGGCGGCAGCGGGACACTATGGATGCGCCCGGCCTCGCTCAGAAAATTCGAATCTCCGACAAGGTCGCCGGTCTCGGTGAACAGGCGCGCGCGCACGCCGGTCGGACGCACCAGCCGGGTCAGGAGCTGACGCGCGGCGTCGGCGTCCAGCCGGTTGACCGTGGCCTCCCCACCCACCACCGCGACTTCGCCGATGCCGGCGGCCACCATTTCGCCCTGGACCAGCAGCGAGGCGAGTTCGGCATCGATCAGCTCGTCCTCGTAGTCGCTCAGATAGACCGCGCCGAGCGTCAGCAGCGCCACCGGCACGATGTTGAGCAGCAGGATGCGGCGGGTGAGCGGCGAATAACGTCGGGCACTGCTGCGCCGCCGCCGCAGCAGTGACGGAGATTCGGCCGCAGTCGCCGGCGCATGCATGCGCCGGCGGGCCGGCATCAGCCCGCCGAGCGCCGCCGCCAGTCGCGAACCAAACGATTTTTGCGCCGTGCGGCGCCCGCCCGGCTCAGGCGTCGCGGTATCGATATCCAATGCCATAGAGCGTTTCGATCTGCTCGAACTCGCCGTCGACCTCACGGAACTTGCGGCGTACGCGCTTGATATGGCTGTCGATGGTGCGGTCGTCGACGTAGATCGTCTCGCCGTAGGCGGCATCCATCAGCTGGTCGCGGTTCTTGACGTGACCCGGGCGCTCGGCGAGCGATTTCAGCAGCAGGAATTCGGTCACCGTCAGATGCACCTCCTTGCCCTTCCAGGTGCATTGATGACGGCTGGGGTCGAGTACCAGCTCGCCGCGCACGACACGTTCGGCGGCGGTCTCACCCTTGGCGGTTCCGGTGTCGGCGCGGCGCAGCACGGCGCGGATGCGCTCGAGCAGCAGCCGCTGGGAGAACGGCTTGCGGATGAAATCGTCGGCACCCATCCGCAATCCCAGCACCTCGTCGATCTCCTCGTCTTTCGAGGTGAGGAAGATCACCGGGAACTGCTGTGTCTTGCGGATGCGGTTCAGCAGTTCCATGCCGTCCATGCGCGGCATCTTGATGTCGAGGATCGCAAGGTCGGGCGGTGCCTGGTTGAGACCTTCAAGTGCCGAGGCGCCGTCACTGTAGGTCTTGATCTGGAAGCCCTCGGCTTCGAGCAGCATCGACACTGAAGTGAGGATGTTGCGGTCGTCGTCGACGAGGGCGATGTTCTTGCGCACGGCGTGGATTCTCCTGACAGGCAAGGCGGATAGTGGTTGAATGGTAACACGACCGGGGCGTTGCCGCCGCTGCCACGATCGGCCATCGATATCCGTGAATTAAGGCTGTTTTGCCCCAAAATGATTGAAGATATGTCACGCACGGTCCGCGCCTTGCTGCGTGGCCTCGACCGCGCCGCCCTCGCAACCGCCCTTCCGGCTCACCCTGGAGGCGAGGGAAGTGCTGCCTGGCCCTATGCCTCGCTGGTGCTGGTGGCGGTCGATCACGATCTGTCGCCGGTCCTGCTGCTGAGCGATCTGGCCGAGCATACCAAGGCCATCGCCTCCGATGGCCGGGTATCGCTGTTGTTCGACGGCACCGGCGGGCTCGACCAGCCGCTCACCGGCGCCAGGGTCACGCTGCTCGGGCGCGCCCTCAGGACCGCCGACGAACGGCTCGGCCAGCGCTTTCTCGCCCGTCATCCGGATGCCGCGATATACGCGGGCTTCAAGGACTTCCACTTCTATCGGGTCGCCCTGGAGCGCGCCCATCTGGTCGCGGGCTTCGGCAAGATTCACTGGCTGGACGCGGCCGACCTGCTGTCCGTTCCAGCGCCGGCCGGCTTGGCCGAGAGCGAGGCCGGCATCGTCAGCCATATGAACGAGGATCACGCCGACGCCCTCCAGCTTTACGCCCAAAAGCTGCTCGGCTTGACGGCAGGCGATTGGCGGATGACCGGAATTGACGTCGAAGGGATCGACCTCAGGCGGGGCGGCCAGGTGGCGCGGCTGCCGTTCGACGCCCCGCTCGCGAGTGCGGCCGAGGCGCGCAAGGTGCTGGTCTCCCTGGTCGGTCGCGCCCGGGCTGCTTGATTCCGCGCCGCGGGATGGCCTTCGCAGGTGCGGTATCTGATCCACATGATCCTCGAAACTAACTGTCGCGGGCTCTTGCCACCCCTTTGCCACCCCAGTAGCGCATAGGGCGTTAGTAAGATCGGCCGCACAATTCGGGAGAAACGCCGTGCATCAGGCGGGCTTCGTCATCCCCAAAGTTGGACTGGATACTCTCGGGCTGAAGAACCCGGGCAACGTCTATTGGAACCTCCAGGTTCCCGCGCTCTACGAGGAGGCGATCCGCCGCCGCGAGGGCACGGTCGCCGAAGGCGGTGCCTTGGTGGTGCGCACCGGTGTGCATACCGGCCGCTCGCCCAACGACAAGTTCTTCGTCGAGGACGGTCAATCCAGGAATCGCATTGATTGGGGCAAGACCAACAAGCCGATCTCCCCGGAGCGCTACCGCGCCCTCTACAATCGCATGCTCGCCTATGCGCAACGCCGCGACCTCTTCGTGCGCGACTGCTGGGCTGGCGCCGACCCCGCACACCGCATCGGCGTGCGCGTGGTCAACGAGACGGCGTGGCACAACCTCTTCGCCCGCAACATGTTCCTGCGGCCCAGGCCCGAGGAGCTGGCGAGCTTCAAGCCCGACTTCACCATTCTCAATCTGCCGGGCTTCCAGGCGGAGCCGGCGCTCGACGGAACGGCGTCGGATTGCGCGGTGCTGGTGAATTTCACCGATCGCGTCGTGGCGATCTGTGGCACCTGGTACGCCGGCGAGATCAAGAAGTCGGTGTTCACCATCCTGAACTACCTGCTGCCCGACAAGAACGTGCTGCCCATGCACGCTTCGGCCAACCATGGGCCGAAAGGCGACGTGGCGGTCTTCTTCGGGCTGTCGGGCACCGGCAAGACGACACTGTCGGCCGATCCATCGCGCACCCTGATCGGCGACGACGAGCACGGCTGGGGCGAGACCAGCCTCTTCAATTTCGAGGGCGGTTGCTACGCCAAGGTGATCAAGCTGTCGCGCGATGCCGAACCCGAGATCTACGCCACCACCGAGCGCTTCGGCACGGTGCTGGAGAACGTCGTGCACGATCCGGCAACCGGCCGGCTCGATCTCGACGACGGCAAGCACACCGAGAACACCCGCGCCTGCTATCCGCTTGAGTTCATTCCCAACGCCTCGGCATCGGGCATCACCGGCACGCCCGAGAACATCGTCATGCTGACGGCCGACGCCTTCGGCGTGCTGCCGCCGATCTCGCGGCTCAGCCCCGAGCAGGCGATGTATCACTTCCTCTCGGGTTATACGGCGCGGGTCGCCGGCACTGAGAAGGGCGTCACCGAACCGCAGGCCACCTTCTCGACCTGTTTCGGCGCCCCTTTCATGCCGCGCCATCCCACGGTCTACGCCAAGATGCTGGGCGAGAAGATGGCCCGCCAGGACGTGAAGTGCTGGCTGGTCAACACCGGCTGGTCGGGGGGCGGTTTCGGCGTTGGCCAGCGGATGTCGATTCGCCATACACGTGCCATGGTGCGCGCAGCACTCGACGGTACGCTGGCAACCGTTACCTCGGCGGCCGATCCGCACTTCGGCATGCAGGTGCCCAGCGCCTGCCCCGACGTGCCCGGCGAGGTGCTGAATCCGAAGAGCACCTGGAAGGACAAGAAAGCCTACGACAGCGCTGCGCGCGATGTCGCCAAGCGTTTCGAGGCCAACTTCCAGCAGTTCGAGAGCCACGTCGACGGCAAGGTCAACCGGGCGGCGATCCGCGCCGCTGCCTGACGACCGCCCCCAAGGGTGAGCCTGGCCGGCCAAGGAGGCTTTCGCCTTGGACCGGCGGACGCCGTATGATGTGCCGGCTTGAGCAACCTTCCTGACGCATCCCTTCCGGCGGCGGCCATGCCGCGCCGGCCCTGGCGCCTGCCGTTGATCGCGGCTCTGGCGCTGGCGTTCGCTTCGCTGGCGCTGATCTCGGGCATCGCCTACATCGCTGTGCTGACCGGCGCCACCGGCACCGCCGAACGGCTGCTGGTCGACCGCGCCGAGCGCATCGTCGATGCCGAGGTGGCGATGATCCGCAGCCGCCTCGATCCGGTCTCGGATCATCTCGAGTTGATTGCCGCCCTGGCCGCGTCCGGCCGTATCGACATCGACTCGCCGGTGGCGGTGCGCGAGGCGCTGGCGGTGATGATGACACGCGTGCCGGCGGTCTCGGCGGCGGCGTTCGCCACGCTCGACCTCCAACTCCATCGCGCCGTGCGCCATCCTGACGGGCAGGTGACCCGTGACACGGTCTCGCTCGTCAACCTGCCGCAAGGCATGGAGCGGTTTCGCCAGTTGCAGACGTCGCACGGCACCTTCTGGGGGGCCCTGTTCTGGAGCGAGCAGCTGAAGCAGCCGGTGCTCAACGTTCGGACGCCGGTGCGCCGCATCGACGATGCCTTCATCGGCGGACTGATCGCCACCGTGGCGGTCGGCGACCTTTCCTACCTGATCGGCGATGCCAACCAGGGCACTGAAGGCCGCTACTTCAGCGATCTCGACCGGCTGACCAACGGCGCCATGGTCGGGGCCGCCACGCTCGCCGTCTCGATCGTCCTGGCGATGCTGATGGGATTGAGCATGGCACGCTCGATCCGCACTATCACCTCGGCGGCCGAGTCGATCGAGCGGCTGGAGTTCGACCTGCCGTTTCACAAGCGCTCGCGGCTGCGCGAGATCGACGATGCCGGACAGAGCCTCGACAAGGCGCGCGGCGCCCTGAAATGGTTCGGCGCCTACGTGCCGCATCGGCTCGTCTTCCGGCTGATGGAGCTCGGCGAAAGCGCGGTCGCCTCGCGCCGGCGCGACGTCACCGTCATGTTCACCGACATCGTCGGCTTCACGCCGCAGGCCGAGGAGCTGCCGGAGCAAGAGACGGCCGACATGCTCAACCATCACTTCGCGCTGCTCGGCGCCTGCATCGACGCCGACCAGGGCGTGATCGACAAGTACATCGGCGATTGCGTGATGGCGGTTTGGGGCGGCCTCTTCAGGATGGAAGACCATGCCGACCATGCGGTCCATGCCGCGCTCGAGATGGCGCGCGTGATCCGCGAGGACAACGTGCAACGCGTCGCCGCCGGACAGACTCCGGTCCGTCTGCGCGTGGGCGTGCATTCGGGCCCGGTCGTGGTCGGAAACATCGGAGCACCTGGCCGCGTCAACTACACCGTGGTCGGCGACACCGTGAACGTGGCGCAGCGCTTCGAGCAACTCGGCAAGGAATTCATGCGCGAAGGCGAGGACGTGATCGTGCTGGTCAGCGGCGACACCATTGCCGCCATGAAGCATCCGGAAGTGCTGGGAGAATTGCCGAAGCCCGAGCTGCGCCATGTCAAGGGCCGCGAGGAGCCGGAGCAGGTTTATCGCCTCGTGTGAAGCGCCACGGCTGGACGTGAAGTATCTTTCACCGGTAGTGTGCCGCCACCGTTGGGGTGTTACTGCGAGAGGCATAAGAAGCACATGGAACGGCGCAAACTTCTTGCATTGTCGACGGCCGTGCTGGCCCTCGCTCCTCTCCGCTCGCTGCAGGCCCAGAGCGCGGCCAAGCCCTTCACGCCCGAGCAGCTCGACCAGATGATAGCGCCGATCGCGCTCTACCCCGATGCGCTGCTGGCGCAAACCCTGATGGCCGCGGGTTATCCGCTGGAAGTGGTCGAGGCGGCGCGCTGGTCGCAGGCCAATCCCAATCTCAAGGGCGACGCGGCGGTGGCCGCGGTCAAGGACAAGAGCTGGGATGTCAGCGTCAAGTCGCTGACCGCCTTCCCGCAGGTCCTCAAGATGATGAACGACCAGCTCGACTGGACCCAGAAGATCGGCGACGCGATGATCGCGCAGCAGAAGGACGTGGCCGATTCCGTCCAGCGTCTGCGGGCCAAGGCCGCGGCGGCCGGCAACCTCAAGACCACGCCACAGCAGAAGGTCACGACGCAACCGTCGACGGCGGGAGGCAGCAGCACCATCGTGATCGAGCCGGCCAATCCGGAAACGATCTACGTGCCGTACTACAATCCGGCATGGGCCTACGGGCCGTGGCCCTATCCGGCCTATCCGCCACCGTATTATCCGCCGCCGCCCAACTATGGTGCGGCGCTGATGACCGGCATGATGTTCGGTTTGGGCGTCGCCGCCGGTGCCGCCATGTTCGGCGGCTGGAACTGGAACCACGGCAACACCTACGTCAACGTCAACCGCGCAACCTCGATCAGCGCCAACAACTTCAACGCCAGCCACTACGCCAACGGCACCTGGTCGCACGACGCCACGCATCGCGACGGCGTGCCCTATCGCGACCCGGGGCTGCAGCAGAAGTATGGCCAGAACCGGCCGGGTTCTGCCGAGCGCGACCAGTATCGCGGCCAGCAGTTCCAGAACGAGCTGCGTGGCGGTCAGGCCGGCCAGCGTGACGGCACCGCCCGTGACGGTACCGCCCGTGACGGTACCGCCCGTGCCGGCGCCGAGCAGCGCGCCGGCACCGAGCAGCGCGCAGGGGGCGAGCGTGCTGGCGGAACCCAGGTGATGCGCGGCAGCAGCGAGGCGCGGTCCTCCGGCGCGGGCCGCAGCGATGCTTTCAGCGGCGTCGATCGCGGCCAGCAGGTCAATCGCGAGTCCCAGCGCGGCGGCTCGTACGGCGGCGGGCGCAGTTTTAGTGGCGGTGGCGGGCGTAGTTTCGGTGGAGGTCGGCGATGAGCGGTTCACTTCTGCGCCGCGGCCTTCTGGCGCTCGCCCTGGTCGCGGGCCTTGCCGTCACGGCGGCGGCCCAGCCAAAGCTGCAGGGCTTCCCGACGGCCGATGCGGCGGCGACGGCGCTGGTCGAAGCGGTCCGCACCAAGAACATCAAGGCGATGGCGGCCATGCTGGGCGCGGGCTGGGCCGAATTCATGGTGGCCGACGCGGGCGAAAGGGATCGCCGGCGCGCCGCTTTCCTCGCGGCCTGGGACGAGAACCACAAGGTCACCATCTCGGACGGCACCAAGGCCACCGTCGAGGCCGGCAAGTCCGGCTGGACCCTGCCCATTCCGATCGTGAAGGACGGCGCGGAGTGGCGCTTCGACGTAGAGGCCGGCCGCCAGGAAATGCGCGCCCGCCTGATCGGCCGCGACGAACTCGCGGTCATCCAGACCATGCTGGCGATCGTCGATGCCCAGCGCGACTATGCCGCCCTCGATCCGTTGAAGACCGGCGCGCCAGCCTATGCCCGCCGCCTGCTGAGTTCGCCGGGCAAGAAGGACGGCCTCTACTGGGATGTGCCGGCCGGCCAGCCGGCGAGCCCGCTGGGGCCGGCAGTGGCCAAGGCGCAGGCCGGTAGCGGCACGGCCGACGGCCACTACGGCTACAACTTCCGCCTGCTCTATGCCCAGGGGTCGGCGGCGCCGGGCGGCGCCCGCGACTACATCGTGGCTGGCCGCATGATCGGCGGGTTCGCCGCCATCGCTTGGCCGGTGCGTTATGGCGAGACAGGCGTGATGACCTTCATCGTCAGCCAGAGCGGTGACGTCTATCAGCGCGACCTCGGCCCCGAGACGGCGCAGCGCGCGGCAGCCATTGTGACGTTCAATCCGGACAAGGACTGGACGAAAGCGGACATGACGCCCCCATGAGGGGCTTTTTCGGGAGAGAGACATGATCAAGACCAAAGTGCTCACGCTGTTCGTCGTGACGGGCATGCTGGGCGGCTGCAATGAAACCTTGTCGGACGGCCAGAAGGGCGCCCTGGTGGGCGCCGCGGCGGGCACCGGCATTGGCCTGCTGGCGGGCGGCAGCTTTGGCGCGGTGGTCGGCGCCGGCCTAGTCGGCGGCGCGGTCGGCTATCTCGGCGGCACCGCCATCGGCAACAGCAAGTAAGAGGGAGAGCCAGCATGATCTCCAGGTTCCTCCTCGCCGCCGGCGCGCTGATCGTCTCTGCCACGGCGGCCCAAGCCCAGGTTGCCCCAACCAACTTCGACCAGGCGGCCTACATCACCTGCAAGGAAGCGCACGCCATGCAGCCTGCGGTCCGCCGCCAGCTCGCGGTCTATCTCGCCGACCACGCCGCGCGTCATCGTGGCGTCGCCGTCCCTGACGACGAGCGTGGCGCCCAGCTCGCCCATCTCGTGCGCGGCGGCTGCACCTTGGCGCCCGACGCCTATCTGTTCACGGTGATCGACCGCGCCCTGGTGGCCGAGCTCGCGAAGCTGCCGAAGCGGCAATAGCTCAGGTCATCTTGACCATGACGTGCTTGGCATAGGCCGGGCGCGTCGACAGGCGTTCGTACCAGGCTTTCAGGTTCCTGAGTTCCGGCCGCTCGATGTCGAGCGCGTACCAGCGATAGGCGAAGCAGCCGACCGGGATGTCGCCCATGGTGAAGTGCGCGCCGCAGACGTAGCGCCGGTCGGCCAGCCAGCCGTCGAGCCGGCCGAACAGCCTGCCCGCGTCCTCGGCTGCTTTCTTGATGGCGGCCATGTCGCGCTTCTCGGGCGGCGTGCGCACCAGGCCCCAGAAAGCGATGCGCATGGGCTCGGAGATGGTGCTGAGCTGCCAGTCCATCCAGCGATCGGCCTCGCTGCGCGCGCCCGGATCGTTGGGCCACAGTGTGCCGGCGGCGTATCTGGCCGAGAGGTAGCGCACCGCCGAGTTGCTTTCCCAGATGATGCGGCCGCCGTCGTCGATGGTCGGCACGACGCCGTTGGGGTTCATGTCGAGGTACCATTTCTGGTCGTTGCCGCCGAACGGCCCGCCGACGTCGGTGCGCTCGTATTTGAGCCCGCACTCGTCGGCGGCCCACAGCACTTTCTGCACATTGATCGAGTTGGCGCGTCCCCAGATCTTCATCGCTTACCGTCTCCTGATTCCTAGTGCGCCGCTGCCCAGTTGTCGCCGACGCCGGTGTCGACGACCAGCGGCACGGTGAGCGATGCGGCGCTCTCCATGACCTTGCGCGCCACGTCCTTGGTCTTGTCGAGCTCCTTGTCGGGCACCTCGAACAGCAGTTCGTCGTGCACCTGCAGCAGCATCTTTGCCTTGAGCCTGGCCCCGGCCAGTGCCGCCGGCACGCGGATCATCGCCTTCTTGATGATGTCCGCGGCGCCGCCCTGCAGCGGGGCGTTGATCGCGGCGCGCTCGGCGAAGGCGCGCATGCCCTGGGCCTTCTCGTTGATGTACTTGAGATGGATCTTGCGGCCGAACGGCGTCAGCACGTAGCCGTGCTTGCGCGCATAGTCCTTGGTCCGCTCCATGTAGTCGCGGATGCCGGGATAGCGCTGGAAATACTTGGCGATGTACTCCTTGGCCTCCTGCTGGCCGATGCCGAGCTGGTTGGCGAGGCCGAAGGCGGAGATACCGTAGATGATGCCGAAGTTGATCGCCTTGGCGCGCCGCCGCACCAGCGGGTCCATGCCCTTGACCGGCACGCCGAACATGTCGGACGCGGTAATGGCATGGATATCGTCGCCGCGCGCAAAAGCCTCCTTGAGCGAGCCGATGTCGGCCACGTGCGCCAGCAGGCGCAGCTCGATCTGCGAGTAATCGGCGCTGAGCAGCTTGCAGCCCTTCTCGGCAATGAAGGCCTGGCGGATCTTGCGGCCCTCCTCGGAGCGTACCGGGATGTTCTGCAGGTTGGGATCGGTCGAGGCGAGCCGGCCGGTGGCGGCGCCGGTCATGTGATACGAGGTGTGCACGCGGCCGGTCTTGGCGTCGACCTGGCGCACCAACGCGTCGGTGTAGGTGCCCTTCAGCTTGGCGAGCTGGCGATGCTCCAGGATCTTGACCGGCAGCGGATGGCCCTGGGCTGCGAGATCGTCGAGCACCGAGGCGTCGGTCACCCACGAACCGTTCTTGCTGCGCTTGCCGCCCGGCAGCTTCTGCTCGTCGAACAGGATCTCGCCCAGCTGCTTGGGCGATCCGACGTTGAACTCGCGGCCGGCAATCTTGTGGATCTCGCCCTCGAGTTCGCCCAGGCGCTTTTCGAAATCGTTGCTGAGCTTCTTGAGCTTGAGTGCGTCAACCTTGATGCCGGCTGTCTCCATGCCGAGCAGCACCGGGATCAGTGGCCGCTCGATGGTCTCGTACATGGTCGTCATGTGCTCGGGCACCAGCCTGGGCTTCAGGTGCGCCCAGAGCTGCATCGTGACGTCCGCATCTTCGGCCGCATAGTCGCGGGCCTTGTCGAGCGGCACCTTGTCGAAGCTCACCTGCTTGGCACCACTACCCGCCACGTCGGAGAACTTTATGGTCGTCTGTCCCAGATGCAGTTGGGCCAGTTCGTCCATGCCATGGTTGTTCTTGCCGGCGTCGAGCACGAAGGAGATCAGCATCGTATCGTCGACCGGGCCGATCTCGACGCCGTAGCGGCGGAAGACCGTCATGTCGTACTTGATGTTCTGGCCGACCTTCAGCACTGCCGGATCCTCGAGCATCGGCTTCAGCGCCGCGATCGCCTTCTTGAGCGGGATCTGGCCGTCGAGAAGTTTGCCGCCGTCCTTGTCGCCACCATCGCCCGCGAGATCGAGCGCGCCCTGCGCAGCGCCACCCGGAGTTCGGTGCGCGAGTGGCAGGTAGGCCGCCCGCCGGCGGCTGGAGTTGACGTCGCCCCACGGCCCTTCGAGCAGGGCGAGCGAGACGCCGACCAGGCCGGCATTGTTGGCATCGAGCGCGTCGGTTTCGCAGTCGAAGGCGACCGCGCCGGCCTTGGTCGCCTCGGCGACCCATTCGGCGAGCTGCACCTCGCTCTGGATCAGCTCGTAGTCGGCGATGGTGAAGGGCTGGTTGGTCTTGGCGCGCGGCGCGGGCTTGGCCACTCCAGACGTAGAGGGTGCGGCCTCGGCCTTCTTCACCGGCGGCGGCGTGGCGGACGGCGCCACTGGGTTGGTCGCCTCGCCCAGTTCCTTGGTGAACTTGGCGATCAGGCTCTTGAATCCCTGCTGCTCCAGCCACGGCAGCAGCACATTGGGATCGGGCGCATTCTTGTCGAAGGAGTCCGGATCGGCGGGCGGCGGCACGTCGCTCCTGAGCTGCACCAGCTTCCTGGAGATGCGGATCAGCTCGGCGTTCTGCTCCAGCGATTCGCGCCGCTTGGGCTGTTTGATCTCACCGGTGCGCTTCAGGAGCGTCTCGAGGTCGCCATATTCGTTGATGAGCAGGGCCGCGGTCTTCACACCGATGCCCGGTGCGCCCGGCACGTTGTCGGTCGAATCGCCGGCCAGCGCCTGGACGTCCACGACCTTGTCCGGCGTCACGCCGAACTTCTCCATCACTTCGGCCGGCCCGACCTTGCGCATCTTCATCGGGTCCATCATGTCGACGCCCGGTCGGATGAGCTGCATCAGGTCCTTGTCGGACGACACGATGGTGCAGGTGGCGCCGGCCTCGACCGCGAGGCGGGCATAGGTCGCGATCAGGTCGTCGGCCTCGAAGCCCGCCAGCTCGATGCTGGGCATGCCGAAGGCGGTGGCGGCCTCGCGGATCAGTGGGAACTGCGGGATCAGGTCTTCCGGCGGCTCAGGCCGCTGCGCCTTGTACTTGGGGTAGATCTCGTTGCGGAAGGTGGTGCGCCCGGCGTCGAGGATCACGGCGACATGGTCGACCTCGGGATCCTCCAGGAGCTGCACCAGCATCTTGGAGAAGCCGAACACTGCGTTGATCGGCGTGCCGTCGGGCCGGTTCATCGGCGGCAGCGCGTGATAGGCGCGGAAGATGTAGCCCGAGCCGTCGATCAGGTAGAGGTGACGGATCGGCTTGTTGGTGCCCTTCGCATCGGATCTGGCCGTGGCCGGTGTCTTCGCCTTGCTCATGTCAAAGCCCTACCACGCGGGCCAATTCAAGGGGAGGCGAGGGAGGGAAATTTGCACACAACGTATGTGCCTCTTCCTATTTTGTACGACCGTCCGTTCAGCCTTCGGACGCCTCGTCGCTCAGACGAATCCCAGCCGGCGGCGCTCCTCGCGCCCGGGGCCGTCCGTCAGCAACGCCACCAGCCGCGCCGCTTCCGCCTGCAGCTGCGCTTTCGCGGCGGTCGCCGCGGTGTAGACCGTCGCCAGCGCGCAGCCGGGCGGCAGGGGGACCACCAGGACGATGCCCGGCGTCGAGAGGATCTCGGTGGCCTGGGTGCAGCCGATCGCGCGACGACTCGTCGAGGCCGCGAGTTCGCGCATCGCGGTGGCGCCGTTCGGTGCCGTCTTCAGGCGAGGGGCGACTTCGTCGTGGATACTGAGGTCGCGCAGCACCTTGGCGAAGTGGATACCGGCGGTCGCCTGCTCGGGGTCGGGGAAATGGATGGCGTCGGCATCGAGGAGTGCGGCGCGCAGTGCGGCGGCGTCGCCGACCCGTGGAGTTGCGTCGCCCTGCCGGACGGCGATGGCGGTTTCGACCGTGCCGAGGTCCGCTGCCGTCGCGCCCACGACGTGACCGTTGCGCGCGAGGCCGTCGATCAACGCGCGGGTCAGGATCACGAGATCGGCCGGGTCGCCGCCCAGAAGGCGGGCGCGCATCGCGCCCACGGCGCCGAACATACCCTCGATGGTGCAGTCGGTCTCGGCCTCGAAGGTGGGCCGCAGCGCCTCGACCAGCCCCTGGGCGGCACCACCGCTCAGGATCCGGAGCTTCTTCATGGGGTCACTGGACCTTGAGGCCGGCTTTCTCGATCACCTTCGCCCACTTGTCGATGTCGCCCTTGAGGAACGTGGCGAAGGCCGCCGGCGTCATCGTCATGGGCACCGCGCCCTGCTTGGCCCACGCCTCGCGGATCGCCGGCCGGGCGATGATCTTGCCGATCTCCAGGTTCAACCGATCGATAATTTCCTTGGGCGTTCCAGTCGGCGCCATGATGCCGAGCCAGATCGTGGCCTCGTAGCCCGGCACCCCCGCCTCGTTCACTGTCGGCACGTTGGGCAGGACCGCGGAGCGCGTGAGGCCGGTGGTCGCCAGCGCCCGCACCTGGCCGGCGTCGATCTGGCCCTTCATCGCGGTCACGGCGTCGAACATGATCTGCACATGGCCGCCGATCACGGCACTGCGTGCATCGCCGCTGTTCTTGTACGGCACGTGCAGGATGTCGGTGCCGGTCATGGTCTTGAACAGTTCGCCGGCCAGATTGTAGGGCGTGCCCGGCCCGGCCGAGGCGTAGGAGAGCTTGCCCGGGTTGGCCTTGGCGTAGGCGATCAGCTCCTGCACCGTCTTGGCCGGAAGCGAGGGGCTGACGGCCATCACCAGGTCCGACGAATTGACCGGCGCCACCGCGGTGAGATCGCGCATCAGCGCATAGGGCTTCTTGGTCAGCAGCGTCTCGTTGGTGGTGAGCGTATTGGACATCATCAGGAGCGTGTGGCCGTCAGGGGCGGCCTTGGCGACGACGTCGGCGCCGATCGTGCCGCCGGCGCCCGGCTTGTTTTCGACGACGAAGGACTGCTTCAGGATTTCCGACAGCTCATGCCCGAGCACGCGGGCATAGATATCGGCCGGGCCGCCCGGCCCGAACGGTACGACGATCTTCACCGTCCTGGCGGGGTATTGCTGTGCGACGACCGGCGCCGCGATGGCGACCGCAGCCGCGATCAAGAGACTGATTCTTGCCAACCTGCGCATCGTGATTGGGCGCATCGCGATCCTCCCTGACTTTGCGGTTCCACGTCGTTGTTCGCGTGGTTGCCCTATCGTCGTCGGCGACGCCGGGGTTGGCAAGGGTCGGCGGGGAGAGGTCGGCTGGCGCGGGCGCCCGCTTATTGCTGCTGCTGTTCCTGGTCCCAACCCTTTTTCTCCGCTTCGAAGAACGAGGCGAAGACCTTGCGGATGGTGCTCTCGGCGATGTCGCGGGTGATGAACACCACGCGGCTCTTGCGGTCGTCGCCCTCGGGCCAGGCTTCCAGCGTGGCCGGCGGATGGAAGACGTGCTGCACGCCGTGGATCACCACGGGCTTGTCGGTGTCCTTGACGTTCAGGATGCCCTTCATGCGCAAGAGGTCGGGGCCGCGATAGGTCACCAGCGCGTCGAAGGCCGCGGCCACCGTCGACCAGCTCATCGGCTCGTCGAAGGTCATGCAGAAGGAGCGGATGCGGTCGTCGTGGCGGTTGACGTCGTGCGGGTCCTGTTCGCCATGTGCACCATGCTTGTGCTCATGGTCGTGCCCGTGATCGTGAACGTGATGATGGTGGCCGTGCCCACGATCGTGGCTGCCCTCGTAGGCCTCGGCCTGCAGCCACTTCTTCACGTCGGCGGTCTTGCTCTCGGGATTGTAGAGGCCGGCATTCAGGATCTGGTTGGGGTCGATCTCGCCGGTCGCCACGGTATGGAACGGCGCGCCGGGATTGAGGTGATGCAGGCGGTGCTTCAGTTCTTCGAGCTTGGGGGCGTCGGCGATGTCGACCTTGGTGAGCAGCAGGCGGTCGGCGACGGCGGCCTGCTTGATCGCCTCCTCGTGATTGTCGAGCGTGCTCGAACCGTTCACGCCGTCGATCGTGGTCACCACGCCGTCGAGACGGTAACGCGAGGCCAACAAGGGATCTGTCATCAGCGTGTGCAGGATCGGCGCCGGATCGGCGAGGCCGGTCGTCTCGACCACCATGCGCTTGAATTGCGAGACTTCGCCGCGCGAGCGCTTGAGGAACAGCTCGCTCATGGTGCGCACCAGGTCGCCGCGCACGGTGCAGCACAGGCAGCCCGAGTTCAGCGTCACCATGCCCTCGTCGTCGGACTTCTCGACCAGCAGATGATCGAGCCCGATCTCGCCGAACTCGTTGATGATGACGGCGGTGTCAGCAAGTTCCGGCCGGCGCAGTAACTTGTTCAGCAGCGTGGTTTTGCCGCTGCCGAGAAAGCCGGTCAGCACGGTGACGGGAATGCGCTGTTCGGCGGCGGTGCTGGTGTCGGTCATCGTCTTCCCTAACTAAAACTTGTCATCCCGAGCGAAAGCGAGGGGTCCTTTTGGATCAGGCCCTTCGGCTCCGCTCAGGGTTGACGGGCTTACGCCCGCCAAAACCGCTCGGCCTTCCTGAAGTCCTTCCAGGCCCGCTCCAGGCGGCGACGGCGGCGCTTTTCGCCGGACGCCACCTGCTTGGCGAGGGCCTTGAGCGGCTCTGCCACGTCCTCCGTCGGACGGGCCGCCGTCGCGAGATCGGCCAGCACCTGGGCCGCCACCGCACGATCGTTCAAGGCACCGAGCGCGCCCTGCAGGCGCGCCGTGGCCTCGATATAGGGCTTCACCCGGCCCGGCGCAAAGGCGGGCCCGAAGTAGCCCGCGGCATAGCGCAACTTCTTGATGGCAATGCGCAGCCGGTGCAGGCGCTCGGTGTCGAACTGCTCGAGCCTGCGACCACGGTGGATCGCCTTGGCATGGCGCTTGTCGAGCACGGCGCGGCCGAAGACATCGAGGCGGGCGTCGCCCGCGCCCACTTCCGAGACCGGCCCGGCGGGGGGAGGTGCCGCGAAAGCCTGAAGTCCGTGGTCGAAGACGGCGAAGCGGGCGCCCGAGAGGGCCGCCCGGGCGTGACGCAGATGAACGTCCGCCAGGCGCCTGCCGATCCGACGGATCAGCGGCGGCGGGTCGCTCACGGTCTCGGTCAGGAACACCTGCAGGTCGCGGGCCGCGGCGCATTCGCGGGCCAGCCACCTGGCCTCGGCGGCAAGCGCCCGGACCGCCGGTCCGTGGATGGCGCCGCGGAACAGGCCGAAGGCCGCGCGCAGGCGGCGGAGCGCCACGCGGGTCTGGTGGATGCCGTTTGGCCGCGCGCTCTTCAGCACGATCGCCCGGTATTTCAGGAGATCGGCATGGCAGCCGGCCACGATCTGCCGCAGGGCGGCGTCGGGGGCGGTGTCGGCGCGCAGCCTGGACTCGGGCGAGGGGGCCATATCGGCCCGACGGTAGCGGCCGGCCGGAGCCGAGCAACCGCAAAGAACGACACTCTCGTTAAGGTTTTGTGGCAGTCAGTGGTCGCCTTCGGAGGCAATTCGGACGATTTCGCTGACCGGCCCGATGGTTAGCCGGTGACGTTGCCAGCCGTTTCCGGTGGCGGCCGGAGGCTCGGGTGCCATAGTCTCGCAGGATGAGTATCGATGCGGCGGCCTTCAAGAAGGGCATGCGCCACCTCGCGGCAAGCGTGACCCTGATCACCACCCGCCACGACAACCTGCGCGGCGGCCTGACGGCGACCGCCGTGTGCTCGGTCTCGGCCGAGCCGCCGCAGATCCTGATCTGCGTCAACAAGACGGCGAGCGCTCACGATCCGATCGGCGAGGCCGGCTTCTTCTGCGTCAATATCCTGAGCCCCGCCCATCGCAAGATCGCCGAGCGCTTCGCCGGCATGGACGGCGTCGAGGGCGACGAGCGTTTTCGCGACATGGGCGACTGGTCGGCGCTCGCCACCGGCGCCCCGGTGCTGAAGGGCTGCCCGGTGTCGTTCGACTGCAAGCTGGTGACCCGCCTCTCGGCCGGCACGCACACCATCTATATCGGCGAGATCGTCGATCTCGCGCTCGATCCCGAGGCGACGCCGCTGCTCTATGCCGACGGTACCTTCGTGCATGGCGATGCCCTGAAGAAGGCGGCCGCGGCGGCGTGAGGCCGTCACTGGACCTTCTTCAAAATCCCGCTTGACCTTGACGTCGCGTCAAACGGCCATAACGCGGCCCTCGAACAGGAGGAGCCGGTCATGAACGTGCCGCGCGACCTTCAGGCGTTCATCGCAAGCTGACGCGCTCAAGGCAGGAGAGCCCAGATGTTTCGTATCGGAGAATTTGCCCAAATCGCGCAGGTCTCGGGGCGGCAGCTGCGCTTCTACGACCAGCTCGGCCTGCTGCGGCCGGCGCATACCGACCCGCAGACCGGCTATCGCTACTACAGCATCCGTCAGCTCCCCCGGTTGAACGGCATCCTTGCCCTGAAGGAACTCGGCCTGTCGCTGGAGCAGATCGGGCCGCTCTTGAAGAACGACCTGCCACCGGCCGAGCTGCGCGGCATGCTCACCATGAAGCGGGCGCAGCTCGAGCAATCGCTGCGCGAGGAGGAGGTCCGGCTGCGCTACATCGAATCCCGCATTGCCGAGATCGACCGGCACGGCGGGATCGGTGACTACGACATCGTCGTGAAGTCGATCGAGCCGATGCCGTTCCTGTCGCTCCACGGTTCGTTCGAAAACATGGATGAGGCGGTGCAGATGGTCCGTGCCGTCGCAGAGGACGGCGCACGGCAGATCCGGCCGGCACTGCGCGACAGGCTGATCGTGGTCGCCCGCAACGATCGCGACGAGGATCGGCTGAATCTTGAGATCGGCTATTCGCTGACGCGGCCGTCGAACACCAGCGTGCGCATCGCCGGCGGCCATGTGTTGCAGGCGGGCGAGCTTCCGGCGGCCGAGACGATGGCGACCATCGTGCGCTCGGGCACGAACGCCGCCAGCCATACCTCGTTCGGCGCCCTCGGCGCCTGGATCGAGGCCAATCGCTACGAAGTTGCGGGCCCCTGTCGCGAAGTTTTCCTCGAATCGATCGTGGAGCCGCCCGGCTTCGAAGGCGCCCTGGTGGAGATCCAGTTCCCGATCCGTCAGGCCGCCTAGCCCGCCTTCAACTTCGAACCCAAGCAAATCCGGACGCCGACGCGTTCCGGCGACGCGAACCGCTGTGTCGATTTCCGGCCGGCGGCCCACCAGAGGAGAAAAGCATGGCTACGATCTACGGCGTTCCGTTTTCCGTTCACGTCCGCAAGCCGATCGTCACCGCGATCCTCAAGGACATCCAGTATGCCGTCGAGCCGGTGATCCCGTTCAATCCGCCGCCGAACTGGAGTTCGCTCAGTCCGACCGGCCTGATCCCCGCGATGCAGGACGGCGGCTTCACCCTGGCCGAGTCGACGGCAATCTGCTTCTACCTGGAGCGCAAGAAGGCAACGCCCGCGATCCTGCCGGCCGATGCCGGGGATTGCAGCCGCGTGCTGTTCTTCGATGGTTATGCCGGATACGTCTTCCGAAGCGTCATCCATGGGCTATTCTTCCAGAAGATCATCAGCCCCAACATCCTGAAGGGCACCACCGACCACTCGGTGATCGACAGCATCCTGGCGACGACGCAACCCAAGGCCTTTGCGTTTCTGGAATCGCAGGTGAGGGGCGCGTTTCTGGTCGGCGACTCGCTGACCCTCGCCGACATCGCCATCGTGTCGAACCTCATCAACTTCCAGTATCTCGGCTTCACCATCGACAAGGCGACGTACCCGAAGCTCGCGGCATATGCCGCTGGCATCGTCGCCCTGGAGCCCTTCCAGCGCGCACTGGCGGACGAAGAGCCGTTCGCCGAGCAGCTGGGATTGAGCCGTGGCTTCCTGGCCTAGAAGGGACGGTGCGGCGCCGACGAGTGACGCCACGGCGGCCGGAGGCCGCAGTGGCGCCTGCCCGGCGAAGTCATTATGTTCCGCCCGCCTGCTGGGGCGTCGCCAAGCGGTAAGGCAGCGGATTTTGATTCCGCCATTCCCAGGTTCGAATCCTGGCGCCCCAGCCAGGCCTGATCACCGAACCTGATCACCGAACACGGGCGGCGAGCGCCGCCAGGATCGCCGCTATGCAGGCGTCGGTCGAGGCGGCGCCGGTATCGACGGTGACATCGTAACTGCAGAACGTGTGGACGACATCGGCCAGCCCGCGCGCCCGGCCCAGTACGCGGTCGCCGCGGGCCTGCTCACGGGCTTCCAGCACATCGAGCGGACAGGTGACGCCCACGGTGAAGACATCGAGCCCCGCCGCGGCGCGGCAATAACTGTCGTACATCGCCGGATCATGCAGGACGTGATCGAAGATGACGGCATTGCCGCCGTCGACCAGGGCGCGCACGGCCGGCGCCATCGAGTCGACGAGGCGGCGGAACACCGGCCCGAACCTGGCCACCACGGCGAGGGGCGCTCCCGGCAGCGAGACCGTCTCCATCTCGACGCCGAGCGCCGTGGAGGAGTCGTGTTCGTCCTGCCGGCCGGTATCGGCGCCGCGGTAGTAGCGGGGAGCTGCCATGAAGATGAAGTCGTCGAAGCCCACGACGAGATAAGGCTTCGGGAATTTCGCCTGCAGCGCCCGGCACAGCGTCGTCTTGCCGGCGCTCGACGGGCCGTTGACGAGGATGAGGTCGGGCCAGTGGATCAGAGGTGCGGTCTCGTACGCGCCGGGCGCGCCGACAGCACCGCCAGGAGGGCGAGGAGTCCGGGCAGCCCCTGGGTATAGAGGATCGACATCTTGGCGGTGAGCCCGCCATAGACGCCGGCGGCGACCACGCAGGCGAGGAAGAAGACCTTCACGTCGCGGCGGCCCGTCACCAGGCCCCAGATCAGTCCGGCGGCGAGGAAGCCATTATAGAGTCCCTGGTTGGCGGCGAGGATGGCGGACGAGGCCGACACTTCAGGCGTCATGTTGAAGATCTGCCGGCCAAGCGGGTGGTTCCAGTAGAACATCTCCAGGACCAGGAAGCCCACGTGGATCAAGGCGACAAAAGCCACCAGCAGCAGCGAGATCATCCGCATCGTTCGTATTCTCCCCCGGCTCCGGCGGCGAACCTAGCACGTTCCGCGACGAGGGGTCCTCAGGCCCGCCGCATCGCCCGTTCGCGCAGCCCCCATGCGCGGGCCAGCCGCGTGGCGCGGTCCTCGAACAGGTCGGGGCCTGCGTCCTTGCCGAGCAACGTCTCTTCGATCTCGGCGTGGGTGCGCGTGCCGCCGTCGGCCAGCAGATGCTCGATCGCGACGCCGCGCTCGGCCAGGCGCCGCGACACCAGCACGGTGCGATGGCAGTCGAGCGGCTCTTTTTCGGCGCACATCAGGCAAACGGTCGTCTTGCCGGCCCGCGCCGTCAGACGGCCGAGCGCGTCGGCGAAGTCGGGTCGCCGGGCGAGGTCGTCGTAACTGCCGCCGCTCTGGGGCTTGCCGCCAAGTGCCGCGCCCTCGTGGAGGTAGTCGATGCCCGCTTCGGCCAGGGCCTTCGCCAGCCGGTCCTTGCCGAACTGCGGGAAGCGGCGCGACCACGGCATCGAGCGCACGTCGACCAGCACCTCGACGCCACCCGTCTTCAAGAGATCGACGAAGCGCTCGATCGGGTGGTTGGAGTGGCCGATTGTCTTGATCGGTTTCATGACGGCAGGCGGCGCACCAGGTCGATGAAGGCCAGCGTCGCGACGGAACGCTCGTCGCGGCGGCAGGCGAGGTTGAGCGGCACCTTGATGGCGGGCCGCCCCTTCAGCATGCGGTAGGTTACAC
>JACPVT010000101.1 GCA_016191685.1 Rhodospirillales bacterium
GCTTCTATCTCGGCTCGATCGGAGGGCCGGCGGCGATTCTGGCGCAGGACGTCATCAAGAAGGTCGAGGTGCTGGAGTATCCGGAGCTCGGAATGGAAGCCATCTGGCGCATCCAGGTCGAGAATTTCCCGGCCTTCATCATCACCGACGACAAGGGCAACGATTTCTTCGGCGACCTGAAGCTCTGACGAACAAAAACCCCGGGAGGTTGCCCTCCCGGGGTCTTCGCTGCTGTCCTGCGACGATCCGTCAAATCCCCAGATGATGGATCGCCGCCCCTCCAAACTCTTCAGCTGCGGCAGCCGTCTTCCTTGGCGCACCACTTGTCGATCCAGACATTGCCGTGGCGCGCATTGATGACCTGCAGCCACTCGCCACGGCAGCCGAGCACGCGGAACTTCATGTCGTCGCCCTCGATCGTCGTGAGTGCACGGCCGAGCATGCCGGGTCGGCTGTAGACGGTGATCGGGCCGTTGACGCGGGCGTCGACCGTGAGCAGGTCGGCAGGCACCCAGCCATAGGGCAGGGCCACGCCGGCGTCGGCAGCCCGGTAGTCATCCGCCGTGCCGAGGGCGATGCGCGCCCAGCCGCTCTGGCTGGCTGTCACCGTCACGACCGATCGCGCAGGATCGAGCCTGGTGCCGCTGCGTCCCGCCAGCGAGCCGATCACCATCGCCTCGGGCGTCGGCTCGGAGCGAACGGGAACGGCTTCACCACGATGAAGCGTTGCATAGGCTTGCGTTGGCGTGCAGGTACCGGCCAAGCCGGTGCTGGCATCGACCGAGTGCTCGAGGACGGCAAAGCCCGCGAGCACGGCGATCGTGCCGATCATGGCGCGAATCATCGTAGTTCCTTCCCACATTGTTGGGCGGCAGATCCCCATCTGCCGACCCCTTCACCCACTGCCCTTCTAGCAATCGCATCGAGCGCGAGTCGTGACGGCGTTTGTAAGAGTTGTTTCGAAGCGCGCGATCGTCCGGAATGGCGATTCTAGAAGGAGATTCAAGCCTTTCCGTGGCCTTGGTGAAGTTCTGCTCCAAGAAGGCATCGTGGCTTTTCTGTGCATGACGCTAAACTCGCGTCATGAATCTCGCCAAACCGCATCTCGACGTCGGCCTGTTCTCCACCCAACGCGACCAGCAGCTCGCCTTCTGGCAGCAGACCGTGGGCCTGGCCTACGACCACATGGGCAAGGTGGGCGGTGGCGTGCAGCAGCACCGCCATCACATGAACGGCTCGATCCTCAAAATGAACCATTCGCGCGACCCCCTGCCCGCGGCACCTCCGTCCGGCATCATCGGCCTCGAGATCGCGCGCCACGGCCTTGAAGCGCCGCAGCCGCTGACCGATCCCGACGGCAACAGGGTGAGCCTGGTGCCGAAAGGTGCGAACGGCGTGGAGGGCATCGCGGTCCTGTTGCGGGTCAACGACCCTGCCGCGCACGACCGCTTCTGGACCGAGGCGATGCAGTTCGAGCGCGCCGGCGGCGGCCGCTACCGTTGCGGCGATTCGCTGATCGTGATCGCCGAGCGAGGCAGGGTGGACCGCAGCCCGCAATGGCGCGGCCCGGGCTATCGCTACACCACGGTCCAGGTCTGGGACTGCCTCGCCGAATACGAAGGCATCCTGGCGCGCGGCGGCACGTCAGGCGGCGAACCCAGGATTCTCGGAGAAACGGTGCGCTTTGCCTTCGTCTGCGATCCCGACGGCAACCACATCGAGATCAGCCAGCGCGCCTCGCTGACCGGCGGCAAGCTCTAGCGCTGGACCGCGGAGGCTACTTCTTGCGCGCCTTGCGGGCGGCGTAGCGGGCGTCGCGGGCGGCCTTCTGCTCGGCCTCGCTCAGCACCACCTTGACCGGCCGGCGGGCTTCGCGCTCGGCCGCGGCGGCGGCTTCCGCGGCAGCGGCCGCAGCGAGCGCGGCGGCCTTTGCCGCCTCGCGTTCGGCCACCATGCGCGCCTGCTCGGCCTGCTTGGCCGCCCGGCGCTCGGCTTCGCGCGCCTCGCGGGCGGCAGCAGCGGCGACGCGCTCGGCCTGACGCCTGGCGAAGTCGGGGTCGTTGGCGGGATCCTTGGCGCGGGCCTTCTCCAGCAGGGCCTGCTTGGCCTTGGCCGCGGTTTCCAGCCGGTCGTTGAAATCGATATTCCTGCCGCTCATCACTCTTGGTCCCTTATTCCGCCGCCTGCGCGGACGACTCTTTCTTGGCGCGCTTGCGGTCTTCCAGTTTCAGGTGGCGCTTACGCAGCCGGATCGACTTGGGCGTGATCTCGACCAGTTCGTCCTCTTCAATGTAGGCGATCGCCTGCTCGAGCGACATCTTGCGCGGCGGCGTGAGCTTGACGGCCTCGTCCTTGCCGGCGGCGCGGATGTTGGTGAGCTGCTTGCCCTTCAGCACGTTCACTTCGAGGTCGTTGCCGCGGCTGTGCTCGCCGATGATCATGCCCATGTACACCGGCACGCCGGGATCGATGAACATCGGACCTCGCTCTTCGAGGTTCCACATTGCGTACATCACCGCGTTGCCCGGAGCGTTGGCGATCAACGCGCCGTTGCGGCGGCCGGCGATCGGGCCACGATAGGCGCCGTATTCGTGGAAAATGCGGTTCATCACGCCGGTGCCGCGGGTGTCGGTCAGGAACTCGCCATGATAGCCGATCAGGCCGCGCGACGGGGCAAAGAACACCAGGCGGGTCTTGCCGGCGCCCGAGGGCCGCATGTCCTGCAGCTCGCCCTTGCGCATGGAGATCTGCTCGACCACGACGCCGGTGAAGGCGTCGTCGACATCGATCACGACTTCCTCGATCGGCTCGAGGCGCTGGCCGGTCTTGGGATCGGTCTGGAACAGCACGCGTGGGCGGCCGACGGCGAGTTCGAAGCCCTCGCGGCGCATGGTCTCGATCAGCACGCCGAGCTGCAGTTCGCCGCGGCCGGCGACCTCGTAGGAATCGGCATTCTCGGTGTCGGAGACGCGGATGGCGACGTTGCCCTCGCCCTCACGCATCAGGCGCGCCCGGATCATGCGGGTCGTGACCTTGTCGCCTTCGGTGCCGGCGAGCGGCGAGTCGTTCACTGAAAAGGTCATGGCCAGGGTCGGCGGATCGACCGGCTGCGACGGCAGCGCCCACTCGATCGAAAGATCGCCGATCGTGTCGGCCACGGTGGCGGTCTTGAAGCCCGCCACGGCGATGATGTCGCCAGCCTCGGCCTGATCGAGCGCCATGCGCTCGAGCCCGCGGAAAGCCAGCACCTTGGTGATGCGCGTCTGTTCGATTTCCTTGCCGTCGCGGGCCAGCGCCTTCAGCATCGTGTTGGGCTTGACGGTGCCCGACTGGATGCGCCCGGTCAGGATGCGGCCGAGGAACGGGTCCGATTCGAGCGTCGTCACCAGCATGCGGAACGGCTTGTCGGCGTCGATCACGGGCGCCGGCACGTGCTTCAGCACCAGGTCGAACAGCGGCTCCATGTCCTTGTGCTCGGCCTCGAGCGAGGTCGCGGCCCAACCCTGGCGGGCCGAGGCGAAGAGCGTCGGGAAGTCGAGCTGCTCGTCGCTGGCTTCCAGCGCCGAGAACAGGTCGAACACCTCGTCATGCACCTCATGAGGGCGCGCGTCGGACCGGTCGACCTTGTTGATCAGGACGATCGGCCTGAGGCCGAGGCGCAGCGCCTTGCCGAGCACGAACTTGGTCTGCGGCAGCGGCCCTTCGGCGGCGTCGACCAGCAGCACCACGCCGTCGACCATCGACAGGATGCGCTCGACCTCGCCGCCGAAGTCGGCATGGCCCGGCGTGTCGACGATGTTGACCCGCGTGCCCTTCCAGACGACCGACGTCGCCTTGGCAAGGATGGTGATCCCGCGCTCGCGCTCGAGGTCGTTGGAGTCCATGGCGCGCTCGGCGACCTGCTGGTTGTCGCGGAACGTGCCGCTCTGCTTCAGCAGGCAATCGACCAGTGTGGTCTTGCCATGGTCGACGTGCGCGATGATCGCGACGTTGCGGATGTCCATAATTGTGCTTTGTCCGGAGGGAGTTGATCGGGCGCGCTTATACGCACGCTCTGTGACGGCGGCAAGGCGGGTCGGGGGCGGTGTTGCCGCTCCCGGGAGCCGCTGCCACAGTCCGGCCATGCGCAAACGCTCGGTCACGATCGACGGCCACCGCACCAGCATCTCGCTGGAAGACGCCTTCTGGGCCGAGCTTTCGGAGGTCGCCCGGGCCCGCAGCCTGTCGCTGAATGCCCTGGTGGCTGAGATCGATCATGCCCGGGGTGCCCCCCAGGGCAGCGACACGGGCGGCAATCTCTCCAGTGCGCTGCGTCTTTACGTGCTCGCCGATCTCAAGAAACGAACGATCAGTCGAGCTTGAAACCCTTGGCGCGCACGAATGCGCCGAAATCGGCCCGCTCCTGCACCGAATATTGCCGAGCCTTGTCCTCCGACCAGCCATAGGCCGGATCCTCGCCGAACCGGTCCGCGAAGCGCTGGGTCTTGTAGGGCTGCGTCTCGTTGCGCCTGAGGTCGTAGGCCGCGACCTTCTCCCGGAGGCCGGTCTCGTCGTAGCGGTCGCGATGAATCGACACGTCGAGGCCGAGCCGCGGGCTCATGACACCTTCGAAGGACGGCCAGCCGATCCCCAGCCCGGCCACGGGAAACACATGCTGCGGCAAACCGAGCACGGCGGACACCTCCGCGGCATGGTTGCGGATCTGGCTGATCGGGCAGGTTCCAAGCCCGACCCGGTCGGCGGCGGCGATGAAGGTCGCGAGCACGATGCCGGCATCGACCGCGGCATTGAAGAAGGGATCGAGGTAGTCGTTCACGAAGGGCCGGCCGCGCCATTCGAACAGCAGCCGGTGGCGACGGTTGTTGCCACAGAACACCAGCAGCGCCGGCCCGGCCTTGGCCCACGGATTCTCCGGGATCAGCGCCTCGAGCTTGGCGCGCTGGCCCTTGTCGGTGACGATCACGATGTCGGCCTGCTGCAGATCGCTCTTGGACGGCGCCGACAGCGCCACGGCGCAAAGCGTTTCAAGCAACGCCGGGTCGAGCGGCCTGTCGGAATAGCGCCGCACGACGCGGCGGTTGGCCATTTCGGTCAGGACCTCGACGCCCTTCGGCGCCTCCTTGAGCCCGGGCGCGGTACCGAACCGTGCCTTGAGTGTCGTCAGCAATCTGTCGAGCAAGGTGTCTCCTCAGCGGCCGAAGGGATTGGGAATCGGGATGTTCGGAAGACCAGGGATCAACGACCGCGACGGTGTCGGCACCTGCTCGAGCTGCTTCACCCCCGGCAGGGTACTCAGCATGCCCGGCGGGTCCTTGGCCGTGCCGCGCACCACGTTGAGCGAGGGCGACGACAGCGGCCCGCGCGCAGTGGTGATCAGGTAGGGTGCCGAGCCGTCCTCGGCGATCATGAAGTTGATCGTCGTGTCGGTCGTCGAGTTGCCGAGGTTGGTGCGGGTGGCGATGCTGGCGGTCGCCCGATTGCCCTGCACGACCAGGCCCTTGTCGCTGAGCACGCCGCCGGCGACGTCGATCCGGCCCGAGATCGGGCTGTCGTGATTGACGAAGCGGTTCAGCACCAGGGAGATCGCGTTCAGGATATTGCCGACCCCGACGCCGCCCCTCTGGCCGACGGCACCCAGGACGTTGCCCAGCGTATTGTCGATCACGCCGCTGGCGGCGCCGGCCGCGGCACCGCCCAGCACCTGCAGCGCCTTGTCGGCGCCGGCGTAGATGTGACCACTCAACTGCGCGCCGCCCGCCATCGAACTCTTGATCTGGCTGGACGTCGTCCCGGCGCCGCGCACCGTGATGCCGTTGGCATTCAGCCGGCCATCGAGCGTCACCTTCACGGAGCTGCCGAACTGGTTGCTGCCCGACGTGCTGCGCAGTGCCTCGCCGACATAGATGCCGTTGGCGTCGCCCTTGAAATCGAGCGACAGCACCGGCTGGCTGCCGTTGACCACGCCGGAAAAAGCCAGCGACCCGCCATACAGCGCACCCTTGAAGTGCGTGACGGTGAGCACGCCGTCCTTCAGCGTCGCGGCAAGGTCGGCGTTGCCGATGCGCAGCGGCGCGCTGATCAGCGTTCCCGCCACCAGCTTGAGCGTGCCATCGACGCTGCGCAGCGCCGCAGTGTCGATCGGCTGGCCAGCGCCGGCGGGCTGGCCGCGCGCCGGGGCACGCGCGGGCGTGCCGCTGCCGCCGATCTTGTCGAGGTCGAGCACGTTGGCCCGCAGGTCGGCCGTGATGTTGGGCTTGCCCGTGAGTTTCGCGTCGACCGAGCCTTCGATCGCCTGGCCGTTCAGCACGACGCTGCCCTTGTAGGCGGCCGACTGCGGCGCGCCCTTCGAGGCGCCCTGCAGCGACAGCGTCCCGCTTGCCTTGATGCTGTGGCCCATGCCGTTGACGGCGAGCTCGCGCAGGGTGAGCTGCTCGAGGCTGCCGGCAACACCGCCGCTCGCGCTCACCGCGCCGAGCCCGGCCGGTGCCGTGGCGCCGGCGAACTTCAGCAGCCGGGTCATGTCCGGCGCCTCGAAATTGAAGGCGACGTCGGGACGCGGCTGGGCGGTGTCGTAGCCGGCCACCGTGCCGCGAACCGCCAGCCGTCCGCCCAGCAGGTTCGATACCTTGACGTCGTTCAGGCGCAGCGTGCTGCCCTGCAGGGCGAAGTCGACGTCGATGCCGCCGATCGTCTCCTTCCGATAGATCAACCGGGCGATCTTGGCCTTCAGCCCGATCGTCGGACCGGCCACGGCCGGCTGGGCGGCGGCGGACGGGGCGGCGCCGGCAGCGGCGGCCGGCTTCTGTCCGGCAGCGGCCGGCGCGATGTAGGAATCGAGATCGACCGTGTCGAGCGCCAGGTTGGTCACGATCGTCAGCGGCACGCCGAAAGTGACGGCGATGCCGCCGCTGCCCTTGAGGTCGTCGAGTTCGAAGGAGGCGTCGCTCACCGCCACGTTGCCGCCGGTCGAGGACATCTTGCCCTTCATGCTGAGACGCGTGAGCTTGGCCGCCGGAATGGCCGACACGTCGACATCGAGCCAGGCCAGGGTCTCGCGCAGCTTGGGGCCGAGCAGGCTGAAGTCGCCCGACACGGTCGGCCGCGATGCATCGCCCGACATCGTCGAGCGCGCCTGCAGCGTCATGTCGCCGGGCAGGGTCGCGGTGAGCTTGGGAACGGCGACGGCGCCGCCGCGCGCCTCCAGCTCGACCGCCACGTTGCGGACCGGCTTCTTGTTGTAGATCACCTCGCCGACATCGAGCGCCAGCTTGGCCGTCAGGTTGGCGGGAAAGCCGCTTGCCGCCGCCGCGGGTGCGCCAGGCGCCGTCCGGGCCGCGGGCGCCGCCGGCGTCGCGGTACCAGCACCTGGCGCCGTCGTCGCAGGCCGCGCCAGCGCAGCCAGCCACCTGTCGAGATCCAGCCGCGGCACCACGATCTTGCCGTCGAGCGCCAGCGCCGGCTTCAAGGTCACCGACAGCGAGCCCGAGCCATTGTCCTGGCCCAGCGCGATCTTGAAGTCCCGGGCCGCGACCGCCGTCTGCGAGACGTCGATGGCGCCCTCGAAATTGAACTTGCCGGCGAGCAGCGGCGGCAGGGCGGGCTCGGGCTGGCCGCTCAGCTTGACCAGTACGCCGAGAAACGCCGTGAGCTGCTCGGCGGAGACCGAGGCGGTACCGGCCAGCCGCGCGTTCGGCCCCAGCTCGCTCAACGTCCCCTTGAAGGCGAGCTTGCCGCCGCCGGCCTGGAGCGAAACGTCGGCAGTGTGCCCGGTCGCGCCCTTGGCGCCCACCGCGAGGTCGAGCTTGAGCGGCGCGCCATTCACTGTGGCACCACCGGCCAGCGCGTAAGGTCCGTCGATCGAGCCGACCGACGCCGAGAAATTGGCCTTCTCGGCCACCACCGAGAGGCCCGCCTTGGAATCGCTGAAGATCAGCGTGCCGTCGTCGATCGTGAGACGGCCGAGCGACAGCGGCTTGGCCGAGCTTGGCTTGGCCGCCGCCGGCTTGGCCTCGGCCACCGACGGCGTGAATTCCCAGTTCGGCTTGCCCTCGGCGTTGATCTCTAGAACGATCTTGGGCTCGACCAGGGTCACCTCGCTCACCTCGATGCCGCCCGCCAGCAGGGCGAGCAGCGAGGGCTTCACAGTGACCGATTTCACTTCCACCATGTTCGGGTTCTTGGAGCCCGGCGCATTGAAGAATTTCACGCCGCTGACGGAAACCTCCGGCACCGGCAGCAGCGACAGCTTGATGGGGCCGTCGAGCACGAGGTCGCGGCCCGTCGCCTTCTTCACCTCGGCGGCGATCATGGGCTTGTAGGAATTGACGTCGATGAACAGGGGCGCCGCGAGCAGCGCCACGATCAACAGGCCGACGATACCACCGCCGCCGACCAAAACCTTCTTGCGCGTTGCTGGGGTCATGGAACGCTCCTGTCGTCCGGCTCGACGAAACACTAGCGCATCGCCCGACGGCGCGGCATAGAGAAAAAATGGCGGAGATCGTCAACCTGAGACGCGCGCGCAAGGACAAGGCGCGGCGCGACCGCGAGAGCGAAGCGGACGCCAATCGCCGGCGTTTCGGCCGCACCAAGGCGGAGAAGTCGGCCGACAAGGACGCCGAGACACGCGCACGCCGATCGCTCGACGCCAAGCGGCTCGATCGCGAAAAACCCTGACGGGCCGCTCTTTTGGACGTCTATCGCGGCGGCCGGTTCAACGCCAGGCGCTCGAAGAAGGCGCGCGTGCCCTGGTCGGCGCCAGGCCCGGCCACGGCGCGAACGTTGGTGAGTTCGATCCGCCGGCCGCTCTCAGCATCGATCAGGACCGGATCGAGCGGACGGCCGTCGCTGCGATCGACGAGATCCATCGGTTTGCCGCTGCGCGCCGCGGCGCCATGGCGGTCGCCCCACTGCTTGAGGCCGACGATGACGGTGAACAGCGCCGCGCCCTTGTCGGTCAGCCGATATTCGTGGCGCAGCGGCCGCTGGCGGTAGGCGGTCTTGCGGAAGACGCCGGCTTCGACGAGTTTCTTCAGCCGCGCCGTCAAAACATTGCGCGCGATGCCGAGGTTCTCCTGAAATTCGTCGAAACGCCGCACACCGTAGAAGGCATCGCGCACGATGAGCAGCGTCCACGGCTCGCCCACGACGTCGAGGGCCGAGGCGATCGAACAATTCATCTGTTCGTAGGACGTGCGCCGCATGGCTGCAAAGTATAGACCCCGAGGGGCGTCGCGCAATCCGGCGCGCTTCCGCCGCGCGAGCTAGGGACGGGACGGCCAGCGCAGCACGGCGTAACCCACCAACGCCGACACCAGCGAGCCCGCCAGGACGCCAAGCCGGACTTCCGATGCGCGAGTCCCGTCGACGTAGGCGAGCGTGCCGATGAACAGGCTCATGGTGAAGCCGATGCCGCCCAGGATCGCCACGCCATAGAGGCTGCGCCACGAAGCACCCGCCGGCAGGGCGGCGACGCCCAGCACGACGAGCAGTCCCGCGCCCAGCACGATGCCCACCTGCTTGCCGAGGAAGAGGCCCGCGACAATGCCCAAGGGCAGCGGCTCGACCAGGCTCGCGAGCGACAGCCCGGTGAGCGAGAGGCCGGCGTTGGCGAAGGCGAACACCGGCATGATGAACCACGCCGACCAGGGCTTCAGCACATGTTCGAGCCGGATCGCGGGCCGTGCACCCTCGGCCTCGCCGGCCGACTTCAGCGGAATGAACATGGCCAGCACGACGCCCGCCACCGTCGCATGCACACCCGATTCCAGCACCGACACCCACAGCACGACGCCCAGCAGCAGGTAGGGGCCGAGCCGCCGGACGCCCGCCCGGTTGAAAACCGCGAGGCCCACGATACAGACGCCCGCCAGCGCCATCGCCTGGAACGAAAGCTGGCTGGTGTAGAAGACGGCGATGATCACGATGGCGCCGAGATCGTCGACGATCGCCAGCGTGGTCAGGAAGACTTTGAGCGCCAGCGGCACGCGGTTTCCCAGCGCCGCCAGGACGCCGAGCGAGAAGGCGATGTCGGTGGCCGCCGGAATCGCCCAGCCGCGCAGCGCGGCTGGATCACCCCAGTTGATACCGACATAGATCAGCGCCGGCACGATCATGCCGCCCAGCGCGCCGGCGACGGGCAGCGCCACCTGCGACGGCCGCGACAACGCGCCCTCGACGACCTCACGCTTGATCTCGAGGCCGACCAGCAGAAAGAAAACGGCCATCAGTCCGTCGTTGATCCACAGGTGCATCGGCTTGGCGAGGTCGAGCATGCCAAAGGAGAAGCCGAGCTTGGCTTCGAGCATGCCGTGGATCGGGCCGACGAGGGGTGAGTTGGCGAGCACCAGCGCCAGGACTGCCGCCGCCAGCAACGGCAGGGCCGACGCCGCCTCGCTGTCGATGAAGGCCTTCAGCCGGTTGATGCGCACGACCTCATCCCCGAACAGCAAAACGCCCGGGTCTTTCGACCCGGGCGTCTCGGTGAAAAATCAGATCCCGGCTATTCGCGTTGCTATTCGCGTTCCTGGCCGAGGAAGCTCATGAGGAACTGGAACAGGTTCACAAAGTCGAGATAGAGGCTGAGCGCACCGAAGATGGCGATCTTCTCGGCCATGTCGGTGCCCCAGGCGTCGGCATACTGCTCCTTGATCTTCTGGGTATCGTAGGCGATCAGGCCCGAGAAAATCAGGACGCCGGCGGCAGAGATGATGAAGCTCATCGTGCCCGACGGCCAGATCATGTTGACGAGGCCGGCCAGGATCAGGCCGATCACGCCCATGAACAGGAACTTGCCCATTGCCGTCAGGTCGCGCTTGGTCGTGTAGCCGTAGAGGCTGAGCGCACCGAAGGCGGCAGCCGTCACGAAGAAGGTGCGGGCAACCGAGGCGCCGGTGTAGCGGAACAGCACCAGCGACAGGCTGACGCCCATCAACGCAGTGACCGCCCAGTAGACCGCCTGGATCGATCCGACGCTCATTTGGGCGGCACGGAACGACACGAGCAGCAGCAGGCCAAGCGGCGCGAAGATCGCGATCCAGCCCAGCATGTTGAGGCCGACGACGCGACCCGCCTGGAGCTGGAAGAACATGCCAGCGAGTTCCGGCGAACTGAAAAGGCCAAAGGCCACGATGCCCGACAGCGCGAGCCCCGAAGCCATGTAGTTGTAGACGCGCACCATGTGGGCGCGCAGACCGACATCGAACGACGCCTGGTCGGCAATCGTGCCGGCGCGATTAAAGGTGTCGAAGTTCGGATTTGCCATTTTGGTTCAAGCCTCCAAGGGGGCCTCATTACCGAGCCCCTTCGCTGACCAATCTGGGCACTCAGCCGGCATGAATCAATAGAGATAAGGCCTTGAATTGTTGCGTTTTACTTTCAATTCCAGGGAAATTTCCCTTCATTCGTTGCGAAGCAGGGCGAGCGGACGCTGGCGGAGCGCCGCCAAAGTGCCGGCGAGCCCGAAAGCCAGGGTGAGCGCCATGGCACCCAGGGCGACGGCCACGGCGACCGCCGGCAGGAAGGTCCAGTCGAGGCCCATCAGACGGCTGACCACCAGCCAGGCGCCCAAGGTGCCGACGCCCAGTGCCGCCAGCGCCGTGGCGAGACCCAGGAAGGCGAATTCCCAGGCGAAGATCCCGGCAATGCGCGCCCGGGTCGCCCCCAGGACTTTCATGACGACAGCCTCGTGCACGCGCCGCCGCTGGGTGGCCAGCATGGCGCCGGCCAGCACCAGCACGCCGGCCAGGATGCTGAGGAAACCGATCACCCGAGTGGCGAGGCCAATGTTGCCGAGCACGCCGGTCGCCGTCTCGATGGCATCGCGGATCCGGACCACGGTGACGTTGGGGAACTGGTCGGTGACGGCCTTGAAGATCGCGTCTTCGGCATCGGGCGTCGATTTCACCGTCGCCAGGAAGGTGTGCGGCGCGCGGTCGAGTGTGCCCGGCGAATAGACGAAGACGAAGTTGATGGCGAGCGTCGTCCATTCGATGCGGCGCAGCGAGGCGATCCTGGCCTCGATGTCGCGGCCCAGCACGTTCACCGTGATGGTGTCGCCGAGGCCGAGGCCGAAGGCCTTGGCCAGTCCCTCGTCGAACGAGATGAGCTGTGGACCGCGGTAGTCCGCCGGCCACCATTCGCCGGCCACGATGCGCGAGCCCTCGGGCGGCGTCGCCGAATAGGTGACGCCGCGGTCGCCTTCCACCGCCCAGCGCGCCTCCGACGGCACGACCACCTCGTTCACCGACTTGCCGCCGATCTTGACGATGCGGCCGCGCAGCGACGGCACCTTGTCGAGCGCGCCCGCCCCCGGCACCGCGGCGATCGTCTTCGCGAAAGCCGGCATCTGTGTCGACTGGATGTCGACGAAGAAGAAGGCCGGCGCATCGCTCGGGATGCGGCGCATGAGCTGTTCGCGCAGATTGCCTTCGATCAGGGCCGTTGCCACCAGGACGGTGAGGCCGAGGCCCAGCGACAGCATGACGATGGGCGTGGGCGCCCCGGGACGATGGAGGTTGGCCAGCGCCAGACGGAGACCGGCAAGCTTCGGCTTGCCGGCCCGTGCCGCCGCCACCATGACCAGTCGCGCCAGCAGGGGAAAGGCGATGAAGGCGCCGACCGCCCCCAGCACGAACCACGCGGCAATGCGGCGGCTGTCGGAGGTGAAGACGGTGAAGGCCGCCAGCGTCATCGCCACCACGCCGATCACCAGCGCGTCGCGCCAGCCCACCCGCCCCTGCCCGACCACGGCGCCGCGCATCAATGTGGCGGCCGGCACCCGCCGCGCGCGCATCAGCGGCACCAGGGCGAACAGCAGCGAGACCAGGAGGCCGAAAGCGGCCGCCGTGGCGAGCGGCCCGGCATAGAGCGAAATCCGCGCCCGCACCGGCAGCAGGTCGGCGATCAGCGCCTGGGCGAGGAACGGCACCGCCGCGCCTACGGCGACGCCGATTGCAACGCCCAGCAAAGCAAGCGCCGCGAGTTGAAGAAAGTAGGTCGCGAAGACCAGCCGTTCCGGCGCCCCCAGGCATTTGAGGGTGGCAATGGTGTGCAGGCGGCCGGCGAGGAAGCTCGAGATCGCATTGCCGACGCCGACGCCGCCCACCAGCAGCGAGGCGAGACCGATCAGGCCGATGAACTGGGTGAGGCGATCGAGCCAGTTGCGGATGCCGCCGCCGGCATCGGCGAGGCCGCGCAGCCGCCAGCCCGCGTCAGGCCAGCGGCTCTTGAGCGCCTCGAGGATGGCCACGTCGGAGCCGCCCGGCGCCAGCCGCAGACGGTATTCCCAGTTGAGCAGGCTGCCCGGCTGCACCAGCCCCGAATCGATTACCGCCTCGAAGGACATCATCAACCGCGGCCCGAGACTGGCGAAGGCGTTCAGCCCGCGGTCCGGCTCGCGCGCGATCAGGCCGCGCACCTCGACCGTCACTTCGCCGATCCGCAGCCGGTCGCCCAGCGCCAGGTTCATGCGGCGAAGGGCGGCTTCCTCGACCACGGCACCCCAGACGCCGTCGCGCCGCGCCAGCGCCTCGGCCAGCGATCCGCCGTCCTTCAACTCGAGCGTGCCGTAGAGCGGGTAGCTCGCCTCGACCGCCTTGAGCTGGACCAGGGTCGTGCGGCCGTCGGGCTTGAGCGGGCGCGCCATGGCGCGGCTGTCGATCCAGCGGACGAATTGGCCGCGCTCGCGCAGGAAGGCCATCTGCTCGGGCGTCGCCTCGCGATAGAGCAGCGAGACCGCGACGTCGCCGCCCAGGATCTCGCGTGCGTCGGCGCGCAGGCCCTCCTCGATGGCGCGGCTGAAGGACAGGATCGCGGCAATCGCCGTGACGCCCAGCGCCAGGCAGGCGATGAACAGGCGGAAGCCGCCCAGGCCGCTCCGCATCTCGCGCCGGGCGAGCCGGAAAGCGAGGTTCATTGGGCCGCCAGCGAAACAGCCGTGCGTTCGTCACCAACCACGATGCCGTCAGAAATGCGCAGGATGCGGTCGCAGCGTTCGGCCAGCGCCAGGTCATGGGTGATCAGGATCAGGGTCGCGGCATCGGCGCGCGCCAGCTCGAACAACAGGTCCATGACCTGCTTGCCGGTGGTGCCGTCGAGATTGCCGGTCGGCTCGTCGGCCAGCAGGAGCTTGGGCCGGCCGACGAAGGCGCGCGCCACCGCGACCCGCTGCTGCTCGCCACCCGAGAGCTGCGCCGGATAGTGGCCGATGCGGTGGCCGAGACCGACGCGCCCGAGCGCCGCTTCGGCGAGGTCGAAAGCATCGCCGCGGCCGGCGAATTCGAGCGGCAGCGCCACGTTCTCCAGCGCCGTCATGGTGGGAATGAGATGAAAGCCCTGGAACACGATGCCGATATGGTCGCGCCGGAGTCGGGCGCGGGCGTCGTCGTCGAGCGGCCCGAGATCGCGGCCCGCCACCTCGACCCGGCCCGATGAGGCGCGCTCCAGCCCACCCGCCACCATCATCAGGCTCGACTTGCCGGCGCCCGACGGCCCCACCACCGCGACCGTCTTCCCCGGCGGTATCTCGAAGCTCACGTCGTGCAGAATCGGCAGGCCCGCCGCCGTGTTTCCCTGCGTGCTGCTGTCGTACGCGAAACCCACGTTCTCGAAGCGGATCGCGGGCGATCCGGCAATGCGCAGATCCCGATGGCTGTTATGGTGGCTGTCAAGAAAGCTCCGGGTAAGAGGCAATGACTGTCGGCACTGGATATGGTGGTTTTGCGGCGACGGTCAATTCACGGATCGCGGCGCCTGTCGGGGTGTTACTGGCGCTTGTCCTCTGCCTGGCGGCCGTTGCCGCATATGCACAAAGCGGGCCGGTCAAGATCGCCGTCCTGGGCGACAGCCTGACCGCCGGTTTCGGCGTCAGCCCGAAGCAGGCCTTCCCGGCCCGGTTGCAGGCGGCCCTTCAGCAGCGGGCGCGCAATGTCACCATCCTCAATCACGGTGTCTCGGGCGATACCATGGCGGGCGGCCTGGAGCGCGTCGACTGGATGCTGGCCGACAAGCCCGACATCGTTCTGGTCGAGCTCGGCGCCAACGACGCGCTGCGCGGCCTCGATCCCGCCGCCGCCGAACGCAATCTCGACGCCATCATCACCAGGCTGAAGGCGGCCGGCGTCACGGTATGGCTGGCCGGCATGCTGGCGCCGCGCAACTTCGGCCCGGAATACGCCGCCCAGTTCGATGGCCTCTACAAGCGGCTGGCCGACAAGCACGGCGTGCCGCTTTATCCCTTCTTCCTCGACGGCGTGGCCCAGGAACCGGCGCTCAACCAGCCCGACGGCGTCCATCCCAATGCCAAAGGCGTCGACGTCATCGTCGATCGCATCCTGCCCTTCATCACCAGGAACCTCGACGATCATGCCGCGCCTGTTCGTCGCCCTGCCCGTCCCTGAGGAGATCGCCGAGGAACTGGCGGCGCTGCAGTCGGGCGTGCCCGACGCGCGCTGGCAGTCGGCGGAGAACCTTCACGTAACGCTCTGCTTCTGCGATGAGGTCCAGGGCGCGGTGATGCGCGACCTGGAAGAGGAGCTGGGCGATATCGCGGGCCCGCGCTTCTCGCTGGCGCTGGCGGGCGTCGAGCAGTTCAGCACCGGCAAGCAGCCGCGTGCCCTGGTGGCGCTGGTGCAGAAGAACAATCAGCTCGACTGGCTGCAGCAGAAGGTCGCGACCGTGGCGCGCAACTGCGGAATCGCCATCGAGCGCCGCAAGTTCCGCCCGCATGTCACCCTGGCACGCTTCCCCGTCGGCGCCGAGACCGGCCATCACATCGCCCAGTTCATGGCCAGCCACTCGACCTTCAGGTCGACCGCCTGGGTGGCCGAACACTTCTCTCTCTATTCAAGCCGGCGCGGCCGCAACGGATCGATCTATACCGAGGAAGCGGGCTATCACCTGACGTTCTGACGACAACCTCGAGGTTGTGGAGCCTCTGGACTGCCTCCCGGGATGCCGCCTACGGAAACTGACGTCAGTGCCGCTTGAAGTACTGCACTTCGCGCTCGTGCTTCTCCGCCGCGGCTCGGGTCTTGAAGGTGCCGAGGTTGCGACGCTTGCCGGTCTTGGGGTTCGGCTTGCGCGAATAGAGCCGGTATTTGCCCGACGGCAATTTGCGGATCGTGGCGGACTCCTGATCGTCTCCTAGACGAACGTCAGCAGCCGCCGCGGGTTGCCGACCAGGATGGCGTCGATCTCGGCCTCGCCATAGCCGCGCTTCTTCATCATCGGCACGACGTTGCGGAAGATGTGGCCGTAGCCGTGACCGCCGAAGCTCGCCAGACGCGTGCGATAGCAGATGTCGTGGCTGATCACGACGCGCTCGAGATGACCGTGGGAGATCAGGGCCCGGATCAGCCTGAGCCGCGTCGCGTCGTTCGGCATGTCGATGTCGGAGAGGCCGTAGTAGCTCGCCTCCTGGCCGAACAGGTCGAACTCGATGGTGACGCCCGAGTCGGCCAGCCTGAGCAGCCGTTCCTCGTCGAAGATGGTGCGGTCGATGTGGCTGATGACGATGCGTTCGGTCGGATGGCCGGCTGCCTTGATGAAGTCGGCGACCTGCTGCGGCTGGTCGGGATCGCGGCCGGGATGGACGTTGATGGCCGCACCCGTCTCGGCGGCGGCAACGAGGGCCGCCTGCATCACGCGTTTCTCGAGGTCGGTCCACGGCGAGGTGCAGCCGATCTCGCCGATCATGCCGGCGCAGACATCGGTGCCCCAGGCGCCGTCGAGGATCTGGCCGATCATCTCGGCGGCGAAATCGTCGACCGCGCGGCCGTGATTCCGGGGGGCCTGGTAGTCGTTGACGTAGTAGCCGCAGCCCATGATCAGGTGCACGCCGGTGCCGGCGGCGATGCGCTGCAGCCCCTTGGGATCGGGCGAGAGGCCGCCGCAGGTGAGCTCGACGATGGCATCGCCGCCCTCGTGCTTCATCATGCGGACCTCGCGGGTGGCGATGTCTTCGAGGTCGAGCATGTACTTGCGGCCGGCCCGCTTGATGCCGTGGCCGTAGTTGAGCTGCCAGACGTTCTCCAGCGTGATCTCGGGACCGAGGTCGTTGTCGCCGCGCGTGCCGGGCGGCCGGATGTCGCAGAGCACGTGCTCGTGCATCAGCGTCCGGCCCAGCGCCTCGGGCGCGATCGGCCCGAGGACGGTCTGGATCCTGCCGCGAAGCTCGTCGCGCGTCATTGCGGCTCCAGCTTGGCCACCTCGATCACTTTCTTCCACTTCGCGTTTTCGGCCACCATGTGCTTGGTAAGCGCCGCTGCGTCGCCGGTCAGTTCCGAGGCGCCGGCGTCGCGGATCTTCTTGATCACCGCTTCGGACCTGGTGCCCTTCACGATCTCGGCGCTGAGCCTGTTCACGATCTCGGGCGGCGTGCCCGCGGGCGCCGCGACGTACCACCACGGCGCGGCATCGAAGCCGGCATAGCCCTGCTCGGCGATGGTCGGGATGTTCGGCGCCGCGAACCAGCGCTTGGCCGAGCTCACGCCCAATGCCCTGAGCGAGCCCGACTGCAGGTGCTGCAGGTAGGGCGGCAGGTTGTCCATGGTGTCGAGGATGTGGCCGGCCAGCAGGTCCTTCATGACCAGCGAGCTGCCGCGATAGACCACATGCTCGAGCCTGATGCCGGCCAGGCTGGAGAGATACTCCATCGCCAGGTGTCCGGTGCCGCCGATCGCCGGCGAGCCGTAGCTCACCTTGTTGGGGCCCTGCGTCTTGCAGTAGTCGACGAACTCCTTGAGCGTCTTGGCCGGAAAGCTCGGGTGCACCGCGAGCACGTTCGCCACCTCGCCGACCAGCGCCACCGGGGCAAAACTCTTCACGCTATCGTAGGGCATGGACTTGTAGAGATACTGGTTGGTGACGGCGGTGCCGGTCGTGCCCAGCAGCAGGGTCATGCCGTCGGGCGTCGCCTTGGCCACGAGCTCGGCGCCGACGTTGCCGCCCGCGCCCGCCTTGTTTTCGACGACGAAAGTGCCGCCCATCGATTCGCTCAGGATCTGCGCCACGATGCGGCCCAGCAGGTCGGTGGTTCCGCCGGCCGCGAAGGGCACGACGATGCGCACGGTCTTGCCGCCGGGATAGGCGCCCTCTGCCCAGCCGTGTCGCGCCAGCATCGGCGCCGCGAGCGTGCCGACGGCGAGCCCGGCGGCAATCGCAGTGCGGCGGTGGATCATCTTGGCCATGGTGTTCCTTCCAGTGTTCGGGCGACTATATCGGCCACTCAAGGGGAGACAAACGTGACAGCACCGCTAGTCGGCTATGCCGACCGCATCTCGGTACGAAGCGGCGAAAAGATCGCCTTCAAGGTCTCGAGCGCGGGGCCGGGCCCGTACAACGCCATGCTGGTGAAGATCGTTCGCGGCGATGCCAACCCCGGCGGGCCGCCACCCAAGCTGGAAGACATGTCCGATCTCTTCGACGGCCGTTTCGCCTCGCGCGAGCAGCGCGCCTGGCCCGGCTCCTATGCGCTGGTCGACGGCGCCAGGAACGCAAAGCTGCCCGCGGCCCTCGGCGTCGAAGCCTTGATCTGGCCGACGCTGCCTGCGGACGGGCCGCAGACGGTCGTGTCGCGGATATGAACATAAAATCAAATATGTTATAAAGGTAAATAATTTTTTTTTACCGTAATAATAATAATTTGAAAGCAAGCATCTCTCATTCATCTTTTTTTTACCACC
>JACPVT010000102.1 GCA_016191685.1 Rhodospirillales bacterium
ATGGGCCGCTGGGGCACCGCCGATGAGATCGCCAACGGCATCCTCTTCCTCGCCTCCGACGAGTCCTCCTACGTCACCGGTGCGGAGCTGGTGGTCGACGGCGGCTGGACGGCGGTCTGACGTGACGGGCGACGGCAAGACCATCACGCCCAAGACGATCACGCCATGGAAGGTTCTCGAGTCCAAATACGCCTATCGGGACCGTTGGCTGGCGTTGCGCTCCGACACCGTGGAGCTTCCCAACGGACGTGTTCTGTCGCCTTTCCACGTCATCGAGCAGCCCGACTGGGTGACCGCCGTCGCGCTGACGCACGACGGCAACATCCTGCTGGTCGAGGAGTATCGCCACGGCGCGCGACAGACCGTGATCGAGCTGCCGAGCGGCATCCACGACAAGCCCGGCGAGCCGCTGGCGGCGATGAAGCGCGAGCTCCTCGAGGAAACCGGCTTCGCCAGCGAGGAATGGCACCCGCTCGGCAGCTTCTTTGCCAATGCGCCGCGCCTCGACAACCGTGTCCACTGCTTCGTGGCGCTCGATGCCCGCAAGGTGGCCGACCCCAGGCTCGACGACGGCGAGGTGCTGATCCCCCACGAGGTGCCCTTCCCCAGCTTCCTGGCCGACCTGCGCGACGGACGCCGCACGTTCCACGGTTTCCAGGTCGGCGCGATGTGGCTGCTGCATGCCCATGCCCGCAAGAGTGCCGACCCGCGGCTCGCCGCACTGCTCGCCTGATCAGGCGGATCTCGCCTTGGCGAAAGCGATGCGACATTTTGAGGGGCGATGGCAGCTTGAGATCGCGGCCGCGCGCCGCCTAAGATTGCCCATGACTCGCAAACGCTCCGAGTCGGGTTGGCGCGCGGCCTCTCTGGCCGCGGCGCTGTTTGCGATCACCCTCAATTTCCTGCAGCCGCTCGCCCACGCCGCCCTGATGCGCGACGGTGGACCGCAAGCCGCGGCGAGGATGTGGGGCGCCTTCTGCCTGCCTGCCGCGGGCCAGGACGATGCCAGCGCGCCGTTGCCCTCCGCCGGCAAGAGCCACGAATGCTGCCTCGGTCTCGCGCACGCCCCGGCGCTGGCCGAAATCTCCGCCGCGTTCGGTCTCGTCGAACATATTGTTGCGGCCGTCCGCTTCGTCGCGGTAACCGATGCGCCGTCGCCCGCCGGCATCCGCGACGGGCCAAGCCAACCCAGGGCGCCTCCCTCCTTCGTCTGACGTCCGAATAAGCCACGCGCCCTGGCGCGTCCGTGCCATCGTCTCAGCCGAAGGATATTGCCATGTTGCCGCTCCGCGTTTCCGTTTCCCTGGTCACCCTGCTCGCCGTGGCGGGATTGTTGTTCGTTCCCGTTATCGCCCGTGCCCACGACTACAAGCTGGGCACGCTCGAGATCAGCCATCCCTGGACGCGCGCCACGCCGCCCTCGGCGCAGGCCGGCGGCGGCTTCCTCACCGTCACCAACAAGGGCACGACACCTGACCGGCTGGTCGCCGCGCGCAGCGGCGCCGCGGACAAGGTCGAGATTCACGAAATGAAGATGGATGGCAACGTCATGCGCATGCGCGAACTCGAGAAGGGTCTCGAGATTCCTGCCGGAGCCACGGTGATGCTGAAGCCCGGCGGCTTTCACATCATGTTCATGGGTCTCAAGGCGCCCTTCGCCAAGGACGCCAAGGTGCCGGTGACGCTGGTGTTCGAGAAGGCCGGCAGCCTCGACGTCGAACTCGCCGTCGAGGCCCTGGGTACGGCCGCGCCGAAGCACTGAGACGCAGGCAATCGAGGCCTGCCGGGAGGCCAGATGTGACGGAACTTGCCTGGACTGCGGCGGGAGCGCTCGGCGCGGCGCTGTACTTCCGGAGCAATGCCTGGCCGGCCGGAGGCATGCGCCTGCGGAACCTCGCGGCGGCGCTTGCCGCCGTCGCCGCTTCGGCCGCCTTGTGGCTGTTCTTCGGCGACGCATGGCGCTTCGGGGCGGCCTGGCTTGCCGCCGCCCTTCTGCTGCAATGGAGTCACTTCACGGTCTCGCCCGGCCGCTTGGTGACACTTCGTGCCGCCGTTGTCGCCGCACTGGTGATCGCCGCCGCCGCCCTGGCGGAGAGTTGACGAACCCGTCGTCGCCCTAGCCGGCGGGCGCTTCCGGCAGGTTGGCCTCTCCGGCGGCGATCACCAGCGTGGCGGCACGCGGCAGGTCGGCGAGCTCCGCGGCGCGTTCGAACGCCATATCGGCGAAGGAGGCGCGCTCGGCCGGTCCGAGCAGCCGCCGCGCCGCCTGCCCCAGGAGACGCGCCGCGTCATAGCGGAAGTGCTCTTTCGAGAGCCCGGCGAAGACCTCGTCCTCGTAGTGACCCGGAAGGGCGGCGAGGCCCGCCTGCAGGGCCGCATATGTGGCGCCCCCTTCGACCGACGTAGCGAGCGCGATGCTGCGATCGACCGCGAACCAGGCGTTGTGGAGCACACCGATCTCCCGGAGCGCGGCATCGACCGCGCGCGCCGCGATACATGCTTCGATGCGCCTGAGCGTCGTCCTGTCGGCGGCGCGCCGACCGTGACGCGCGATGTCCTCTTCGACATCACGGGTGGCTTGCGGCGAATCGAGGCTGGCGGCGACCGCGCGCGCCTCGTCGAGTCGGTCGTCGTTGATCAGGTGTCGTGCCATGGCGGATGCAAAGGTGGAAAGATCACGGGCCGGCAGGCGCCGCCCGGCCCATGCCCTCGCCTCCCGCGGGCCCAGGAGCGCGATCGCCCCCTCGGCCAACACCGCCAGCGACTGAAAGAGACCACTGGACGACCTATTGAGGAGCGTGATCGCCTCGTCCGCCCACCTTTCGAAATCTTCGGGCTGCCCGGCGACAGCCGCCACCCGCGCGAGCGCGACGACGGCTTCCAGGCGGTCGAACGAATTATCCAACGATCCGGCCAGCGCCGCGGCCTCGTCCGGCGCGCCGACCGCAAGCAGGCCGGCCACCGCGACGTGACCCATGTGACCGATCAGCGGCGAGGACGCGATGGCGCGAACGAGATCGCCGCGTCCCTTCCCGGCGGCGCGGCGACAGAGATCACCGGCGGGCACCGAACGATCAGCCGGCATCGCCTGCAGCATCGCCCAGGCGGCATCGAGCTCGCCCGCGTCCAGATGCGCCTCGAAGGTCCAAGCGTGCGCGACCGCCGGCTTGCTCTCGCGCACCAGCCCGGTCAGCGCGACGGCAAGGTCAGGCCCGGCGATCGACCGCACGGCGGCGTGGAGATCGTCGAGGGCGGCTTCGCCGGTTCGCTCGAATACGGCGACGCGACCGGCCTGCGTGACAGCCGCCTCCAGCACCACAAACGCCGCGGCAGATCCGTGCGCCTGCCATTCGGCGCGGGCAGCGTGGGCGTAGGCGGCGGCGGCTTCCCACTCATGGCGCACGACGCCTGCCGTCGCGCCGGCTGCCGCGAGGGCGCGGGTGACCTGGCCGCCGCGCGCCAGCAGGACCGCGCCCTCGGCACACAACATCGATTCGTCCTCGTCCGAGCGCGCATGTTGCGCCACGTCGAACAGCAGACGCACCGCCAGCGCCCAGCGGTCGTCGTCCCGGGGAACAGGCAGGCGGTAGCAGAGACCGAACAGCTTGCCGTCCGCATGGTGATGGGCGAGGTCGCGCCGGAACCGGGCGAGGCACTGGCGGGCCTCTTCCGTCTCCAATGCGTTCTCGCCGAACAGCCGATGGGCGATACGGAAGGCCTCGGTGAATTGCGCCTCCGCCTGCTGCCAGCGGCCCTGGTCCTGGATCGTCCCGGCGAGATCGATGGCCGCACCCACCAGCGCGGCCTCGTTACCGCTCTCGTGGCGGCGCAGCAGCACCACCGTCCGGCGCAGCAGCGCCTCCGCTTCAGCCGCCTCGCCCCGACGCCACTGCACCAGCGCGAGCTGACGCAGCGTCCGGCCGAGTGCCGCCGGCGATGCCGGCGTCGCGCGCTCCTGGATCTCGATAGCCCGGCGCAGCGCCGGCTCGCCCAATGCGAGGTCCATGTAGAGGCTCTGGAAGCAGCCTTGCTGGTAAAGCGCCTCGCCTTGCGCCGCCGACTCCCCGCCGTGCAGCCGGCCCGTCAGCTCGACCAGGCGCTCATGCAGGCGGCTCGCCTCGTCCGGCACATACCAGTGCGCCGTCGTCACCAGGACGTCGCGGATCTGCCGCAGCGTGGCGGCATCGTCGGCGTCCGCCAAGCCGTCGCGACGCGCGAGTTCGGCCCGCATCGAATCCGATGCCCGCAACGGGTCGAGGTCGATGAACAGGTCGACGACCCGGCGCACGAAGTCGTGGAGCGGCCCGCACGCGACCACGACGCGGCCATAGGCGCGGGCCATCAGGTCGGCGGCCTCGGCCGATCGTCCATCGGCCGCCGCCAGCCGGCTCGCGATCACGTCGCTCCAGGCAATCCTCGGATCGGCATCGCCCCCTAGCGTCCGCACTATCGTCCGATAGCGATCGGCCAGCCCCGCCGCCTCGCGGCGCAGTTCCGGCACGCCCTCGCGCCCGTCGATCTCCGTCAGGGCGAGCGCCAGCGCGGCGACGCTGCTGGCCGTGGGCTCTGCGTCGACGCCGCACGCCTGCTCGTGAGCCGCCAGCGCCAGGCGGGCGAGCGGCGGCGCCAGTTGCGGCTTGCCGACGTCGATCCAGTGGTGGGCGAAGGCCGCCACCCTGCCCGCTTCCGCTGCGCTCTCGATCAGGAATGTCGCAGGCATGGCGCCCGGAAAATGACCCAGCACCCAAAGGGTGACCTCGATCTGCTCCGGTTCGCTGAGGGCGGCGTGCCCCTGCGCCAACAGAACGGCCCACAAGGTCTCGGGGTCGGCTTCGGCCATCGCGTCACTTCGCCGACGCCGCGACTTCCTTCAGTTCCTCCTCGAGATGGAAGAGGCGGCGGCCCGGTGCGGCTTGCCTGGCCATCGTCGGGCGCCGCTACATCGCCTTCAAGAGCTCGATGGCGATCAGGGCCATGCCAATAACCGACACGGTCCATGCCGCCGTGCGCAGCCAGGTAATGCCGGCGACGTAGATCACGGCGTAGGCCACGCGGCTCCAGAAGAAGATCATGGCGCCGGTCGCGGTCATGGCATTGGCCTTGCCCGCCGCCACCGCGATCAGCACCAGCGCCGCGAACATCACCAGGTTCTCGATCATGTTGAGGTGCGCGCGCTTGGCGCGGCCGGCCCAGCCCGTGATCTCAGGCAGGCCCTCACGGTTGCCGGCGAGCGTCGGCAATCCGACCGCCTGGTTGGCGCCGGTGGCGGCGACCAGCATCTGGACGAAGCAAAGGAGCGTCGAGAACAGCAGATACTTGAGATCCGGTGACATCGTTCTTCCCCCTATCGGTTTCTCTGGCCGTCTACTTGGTCCCGAAGAGGCGGTCGCCCGCGTCGCCCAGGCCGGGCACAATATACCCGTGATCGTTGAGCTTGGCATCGATCGCTGCCGCAAACACCGGCACGTCGGGATGAACTTCGGCGAAGGCGCGGGCTCCGGTTTCAGAGCCCAGGATGCAGATGAACTTGATGCGCTTGGCACCCGATTCCTTCAATCGATCCACCGCCGCGATTGCCGAGTGCGCGGTGGCCAGCATGGGATCGCACACCAGCACGTCGCGGTCGGAGATGTCCTGGGGGATCTTGAAGTAGTATTCGACCGCCTGCAGCGTACGCGGATCGCGGTAGAGCCCGACATGGCCCTGGCGTGCCAGCGGCATCAGGTCGAGCAGCCCTTCGGCGAGTCCGAGGCCGGCACGCAGGATGGGCACGATCACCAGCTTCTTGCCGTCGAGCAGCGGCGCATCCATTGCCGTGATCGGCGTCTCGATCCTCTCGTTGACCAGCGGCAGATCCTTGGTGGCGTCGTAGCCCAGCAGCAGCCCGATCTCGCGCAGGAGGCGGCGGAAGTTGGCGCTGGAGGTTTCCTTGTCGCGCATCTTGGAGAGCTTGTGCTGCACCAGCGGGTGCGACACGACATGGATCGAATGCGGCAACGACATGACTTTATCTCCTCTTTTTATCGTCGTCCCGACCGAAGCGAAGCGGAGTGGAGGGACCTTGCCTGCATCAGGCGAGACCCCTCGGCTACGCTCGGGGTGACGGAAGCCGTCAAAACACAGTCCCGTCGCTCTCCACGGCAATCGGCGGGCCGCCGTCCTTGCGGCGTTCCGAAGCAAGCGCTCGGCCGGCAAACCAGGTTCCGGCTTCCAGCACCTTGACCAGCGGCAGGCTCGACGCATCCATCCCGAGATGCTTCCGCACATGCTCGGCCACCCGGTCGAGCAGCGCCACGGTGAGTGCCCGCCATTCCACGATCGCCTCGTCGCCCGGCGCGAAGACCTTTTCCAGCAGCGCCTTCTGCTTGGGCTTGAGCGCGCCCGTATCGACCAGCAGCCCTCCGTTGCGATATTCCGGCAGCCCGGTCAGCGCATCGAGCTCGACCACTTTCAGGCCTGCGCCTTGCAGCGGCTCGACCAGCGAATAGCTCAGCCACTGCGAGAGCTTGTGGAACGGCACCAGCCCGACCGTCGGGTGCCGCCACACGTCCCCCAGAGGCACGCCGTCCAGTTCCAGTCGCGACGGCCAGATCGCCTGCAGTTTGTCGAGCAATACGGCCAGGATCGACTCGGCCTTCACTTCCGGTCCCACGGCGAGCAGATCGAACAGCGCCCCCGGCCGTTCCAGGCCGACGCCGCCCAGCTTGCGCAACAGCCCGGCACGACCCTCCAGCCCCAGCAGCGAATTGTGGCCGCGGACCTGGAAGCCCATGGCGAGCTCGTTCGGCGTCAGCCGGACCAGGCGTTCGGCGTCGACGCGCAGCGGATCGTTTTTGGAATCGCGGCTGAAGGCGCCAGATCGATACGCCGCCGGGCGACCTCTTCTTTGGCGAGGCCGCCCATCCGTTCCGCCAACGCCGCCCAGCGGTCACGGCCGCCGGCTTCGAAGTGCCGCCAGCGCGAATGGAAGGGGATCTTCGAGGGGTCGCGGAAGCGCTGGCGCGTCACCTTGAGTGTCGCCTGCACCGCGGCCTCGAGCCCCGCCGCATCGAGTGCGAACCACGGCGACTGGCCGTTCTCGACATGCCGCAACACGAGCCCCGCGCGTTCACGAATCGCGGCCGGGGTGCGAAGGTAGGCGACTGAATCGGTCATGGCGATGAAACCAAAGGTCCCTCGCTACGCTCGGGATGACAATTTTGCCTGCATCTACCGCACAGTGTCATCCCGAGCGCAGCGAGGGAGCCTTCGCCGTACCTACTCATCGAGCTTCCGCCCCTTCGGTCGCGCGAGTTCGTTGGAGCCGGGCTTGGTCACGCTGAAATAGCCCGCCGCCTTCTTGGCATCCATCTCGACCTGGGCGTCGGCGGGGATCAGCTCGTCGGGGATCGCCACCTGCTCGACGATCTCGATTCCCTGCTCGCGCAACGCATCGGATTTGAGGTTGCTCATCGAGGCGAAGCGGTCGATGCGGGCGATACCGAGCCAATGGAAGAGGTCGGGCATCAGCTCCTGGAAGCGCATGTCCTGCACGCCGGCCACGCATTCGGTGCGGGCGAAATACTGCGCCGCCGAATCGCCGCCGACCTGGCGCTTGCGCGCGTTGTAGACCAGGAACTTGGTGACCTCGCCCAGCGCGCGGCCTTCCTTGCGATTGTAGATGACGACGCCCAGCCCACCCTGCTGCGCCATCTCGATGCAGATTTCTATGCCGTGCGCCAGATAAGGGCGGCAGGTGCAGATGTCGGAGCTGAATACGTCGGAGCCGTTGCACTCGTCATGGAGGCGGCAGGCGATCCTGGTCTCCGGCTTGCCGATCTTGGCCATGTCGCCGAAGAAATAGATGGTGGCGCCGCCGATGGGCGGCAGGAACAGCTCGAGGTCGGACCGCGTCACCAGTTCGGTGTACATGCCGCCGGTCTGCTCGAAGAGGGTGCGGCGCAGATCGACCTCGGGCACGCCGAAGCGTTCGGCTATGCCGGGCAGCCACCACACCGGCTCGACCGCGGCCTTGGTGACTCGCACCTCGCCGTTGGCCTTCAATATGTCGCCGTCGGCCTTCAGGCGCCCGGCCGCCATGGCGTCCTTGATCTCCGGCATGGTGATGTGCGCCTTGGTGACGGCGATGGTCGGGCGGATGTCCCAGCCCGCCTTCAGCTTGTCGGCGAAAACCTCGGCCACCAGATGGCCCCAGGGATCGAGCGACACGATCTTCTTCGGGTCGAACCAGCTCTCGAACGGGCCGATGTGCTCGGCGGGCGAGGTGTCGGTGAAATCGGGCCGGTGGCTTGCCTTCAGCTCATGCGCGGCGATAGCAAGCGCGCGGTAGATGCCATAGCTGCCGGAATGGACGCCGATGGCGTTGCGCTTCGCCGGATCGGCCACCGTGCCCACGACCGGCCCACGGATGGCAGGATCTCGCGCGCCCCACACCACCGGCGGCGCCTGCACGCCGCCCTGGGAGGGATGGGTATTCAGTCTGATGTGAGCCATGTGCTTTCCAGATCGCCAAACGCCGGGAAAGCGGCGCATTGTAAGGCGCGGGGATGACGAAGGGAAGACGGACTCCGGGTCTGTTTTGTCATCCTGAGCGTAGCGAAGGATCCTTCGCTTCGCTCAGGATGACAAAATGCGGGGGAACCATGGCATTCACATACCGTGCAGGACTGGCGTTGATCGCGCTTTTACTGTTGCTGGCGGGCCCGGCCGCGGCCCAGCAAACGTGGCCCGTGCTGGCAAAGATGGGGGTCGGCGGCACCTGGGCAGCGGTCTGCACCGAGGACGTCAGCGACTCCAACTGGTTCCACACCTACTACGGTGACAAGAGCGGCGTGGCGCGCCGCCGGGCCGATCGCGGCGGAGACCTGCCTTCACTCAACAGCACGATCGACAGCTCGCAGAATCTGACGCCCACCACCTTCCTGATGCGTATACGCAACGACGATGCAGGCTGGGGAGCGAACGACCAGGTGGCGTACGACGTGATCGCCGAGATCACCCCGCGCGGCATGCGCTCGCTCTCCTCGACGCGGACGAGCGACGGCAAGCAGTTCATCAAGGATGGCAAGTTCACCGCGAACGGCAACCCGGTGAGGCTGTTCCATCGATGCAAGTGATCGAGCGAGCGGCCGGAATGCCTTGACCGACTGAATTCGAGGGGCGGCTCTGCCGTCAGCCGAAGGTGGCAAACACCTCCTCGATCGCCTTCAGCTGGTTGCCGGCCGCCGAGGAGGGCACCAGGATCGGCGTGCGCACGCCGGCCGCGCGCCAGGCAGCGACGCCCTCGCGCACTTTCGCCGCTGGCCCGAACAGCGTGTTGTCGGCCAGCCATTTGTCGGAGAGATACTTCGGTATGTCGTCGCGGCGCCCTTCCGCGATGGCCTTTTCGATCGCGTCCATCTCGTCGACGTAGCCGGCCTCCTTCCAGTAGTTCCGGTAGTTCGGCAGGAAGGCGTAGTTGGCGAGCGTGCGCCGGTTCACCGCCTTGGCAGCCTCGACGTCGTCGCTGATGCAGGTCGGGATCATGTTGCCGATGAAAAAGCCCGGATCGTTGCGCTTCGCCGCCGGCAGCGCGGCCAGCGACTGAGCAATGTGCGAGAGCGACGCGTTGGCGAAGACCACGCCCTCGGCCAGCTCGCCCGACAATGCCACCATCTTCTTGCGTAGTGCTGCGACGATGATCGGCGGCAGCGGACCGAAGCCGTTCGAAGTTCCATCCAGGGCGCGGAACTTCTCGATGAAGGCGCGCGTGTCGGCCAGCGGCTTGCCCGGCGTCACGCCCATCCGGACATGCGATGGCCCGTGGGCGATGCCAACGCCGAGGCGGAACCGGCCGCCCGACACTTCGTGCATCATCGCCGCGCTCTGCGCGAAATCGACGATGGTGCGCTGATAGATCGGCGCGATCGCGGTTCCGAAGGTGATTGACGCCGTATTCCACGACAGTGCCTCGCACATCGACATGCCGCCGAACGGGCTCGGCACGTAGATCCCCGCGAAGCCGCGCCGTTCCGTCTCCTGACACAGTTCGATGGTGTGGCGGCGGCGCCCGGGCATGGCGATCAGGCAGAGAGCGGGCAGCGGTTCGGACATTGTGAGGTTTCCTTCGACGGGCGGTTCCCGTCACCCTACTGCCGCACCGCCACCGCCACCAACCGCCTTCCCTGCTGCACGATCCCTTCGGGCGTCATGAGCGCCGACAGCCTGGCGGCCATCGCTGCGCGGGCCGCGGGCCGCAGCTCGGGCGGCAGGTGGCCCAGCAGGTTGCCGAACGAGCTCGCCTCGGAAAAGCGCACCACCGCCTCGGGCGAGGCATGCACCCGCACGCTCGGGCGCACCTCGATCAACGTCGGCATGAAGCCCGCCGCCAGCAGCAGCGCGCGCATCTCCTCGGGCTCGACCTGGGAGACGAAGCTGGCGCTCGGCCGGGGATATCGGTCGAAGGGCGGCTCGGCCATCGCCTGCGCCATGGCCTCGTACATTGGCAGGCGGGCGCCGCCGGAAGCATTGGGCGGACGCGTGCTGATGCCGATCCGGCCGCCGCGGCGCAGTACGCGCGCGAACTGGCCGAGCACCCGCGGCTTGTCGGGCAGCCAATGGAATACGGCATTCAGGATGACCACATCGAAGCCGGCCTCGGCAAGCGCGCCGAGGTCGTTGGCATCGCCCACCTCGAAGGCGAGATTGGCGCGTACTTTTGCCTTCGCGACCCCGATCCGCCGTGGCAGCGGATCGATGCCCAGCACGCGGCCCTCCGGCCCAACCAGGCCCGCGATGTACTCGGCCAGCAGGCCGGTGCCGCAGCCGATATCGAGTACGCGCTCAGCCGTACCGATGCCGAGATCGGCCGCCAAACGCTTGCCCGATTCGAACTGGCGCGTGGCACTCAGGCGTTCGTAGTCGGCTGCCAGTTCGTCGTTGTCGAACGCCAGCGACGGCGCGCTGGCCTGTGGTGACTCCGAAGCCGCCGTCATCGCCTCCCCTTCCGACAATCGCTCAAGGCGCCGACGCCGCGCATTTCTTCTTGAGCTGCTCGAACAGCGCCTCGTTGACCTCACCGGTCTCGGCTTCGCCCGAAGCGAGCTGGAACTCGCGGATCGCCGTGCGCGTCTGCGGGCCTACCGTACCGTTGGTCGTGCCACGATAGTAGCCGAGGTGGCGCAGCAGCACCTGGATGGCCTGGGCCTGGTCCGTCCGGTCGGTGGGCCAGTGGCCGAAGTCGACCTTGCACTCGGCTTTCGCCGGATCGGACTTTTTCTCGGCTGCATCGGCCTGCGGTGGCGGCGATGGTGCGGGTTCCTCTTTGACCGGCGCGGCGGGCCGCGGCGGCAGTTTGAGAGCCCGCGCGGTGCGCGCCGCCTCGATGGACGTCGCCGGTGGAACCTGGAGCGACGCGCGCTCACTCCTGGGCAGGCCCGGCAGGCCGCCCCGGCCCCCCGTCCAGACGGCGACGCCGGCCAGAACGAGCAGCGCCAGCACGACCGCATAAGCCACGAAGGGCATGACGGACCTGCGCTTGCCTGCCGTAGTGCCGGAAGCCGTCGCCATGAGGCTTCTTTCCCTTTCGTCCGGAATTCCCGTCGCTGACGCTAGCGGGCGCCGCGGTCGCCTTCAACGGCCCGGACTTGCCGCCAGCGTGCCCAGCCGGCGGACATCCGCGATCTCCTCCAGCCGATCGGCGGCCTCCACCAGCTGCGCGGCCGTCCCGGGGGCCAGCGGTTGCGCGCTGAAGGCGAGGCAACGGCGGAATTTTTCCAGATGCTGTTCTTGCGTGAACGGGCGCGCAGGATGGGCGAGCATGGTCTCGCCGCGCCAGGTGAGCGCGCGGCCATCGCCGAGATGCACCACCACGGTCTGCGGCGCCAACGCGTTGGGGTCGGTCGTGCCGTCGTCGCGCGTCTCGACACGCGCCGCCAGTTCGTAGGTCGCGGGATCGGCCAGCGCCTCGCCGCGGAAGTGCGCGAGGTCGAGCGCGCCGTGCTGCAGAGTCATGGCGATGGCGTAGGCCATGCAGAGGCGGGCATAGCTGGCGCCGGCGTCAGGCCTGGGCGGCCGGCCGACCAGGCGCACGATCAGCGGCGGCGCGATGACTTCGACGCGGTCGACATCGGCGGCGGCAAAGCCGTGTTCGGCGCGCAGTACCCGCACGCCCTCGATGCCGCCATGAGTGGCGCGGCCGGCGGGGAACGGCTTGTGGCTGAACTCGGCCATGCGCCAATCGCGGCCGAGGCCGGCCAGCACCGGCTCGAGCTCGTAAGCGCCCTCGAACAACGGCAGGTACCCGTAGGGCCCTTCGAAGACCGCGCGTGCCGCCGCAAGACCCAGCGGCGCCATCTCGCAGGATTGCAGGGCGGCCCGCGTGTTGAAGGCGATCTGCACCGGCAGGATCGGGCTGCCCTCGGTGTGCGCCTGCATGGTGCCGCTCGCCTGGGCGAGCTGCCAGGCGAAGGCGGCCTCCAGTGTGGGCCGGTCGAGGCCGAGCAGCCGGCCGGCCGCGGCCACCGCGCCGAAGCCGCCGGCGGTGCCGGGCCGGAAGAAGCGGAAACCGGCGCGCGAGGCAAGCCCGAGGCCGGCGGCGATGTCGACGCCCACCGCAAGGGCCGCGATCAGCTCGGCACCGCTCGCACCGCCGCGCAGCTCGGCCGCCGCAAGTGCCGCCGGCAGGACGGCTGCCATGGCATGCACCACCGCGCCCTCATGCAGGCAGTCGTATTCCTGGTTGTGCATCTGCCAGGCATTGAGAAAGGCGGCGGCGGGCGCGGCGAGCCGCGCGGTGCGGCCCCACACCGGCACGGCAGGCGCGCCCCAGCCGGACGCGACGCGCAGCAGCCCCTCGCCGCCCTCGACCGATGAACCGGCGATGCCGACGCCGAGACTGTCGAGCACGAACACCTTGGCGCGTTGGACCACGGCATCGGGCAGGTCGGCAAAGCGCGTGTCGAGCGCGTGGCTGGCAAAGCGGATGGATGCGGAGTGGGCGGCAGTCGGGGGAGCGGCGGGCATCGGACATTTGCACCGATCGCCCGCGTCGTCGCAACGGTCGGGGCCAGTCCATGGCCCCGGCCGCGAGGGTGCGAACTGGCCTTGCACCATGTCCCGCCGCATAATCGCATGATGGCACGTGGAGCAAGCAAGCCGGCCGCCAAGGCCGCGACCAAGGCTTCGTTGCACCTCCGAATCGATTTCGGCGGTGGGCGCTCGATCGGGCCGGGCAAGATCCGACTGCTGGAGCTGATCATCCAGACCGGCTCGATCTCCGCCGCCGGCCGGGCGCTCGCGATGTCGTACCGCCAGGCATGGCTGCTGGTCGACGAACTCAACCGCATGTTCCGCGAACCCGTCGTGACCGCCCAGACCGGCGGTGGCGGCGGTGGCGGCACGGTCGTCACCGAGACCGGCAACGGCGTCGTCCGGCTCTATCGCGAGATGGAACGCCGCGCCCACGGCGCCTCGACCCCCGACATCCGCTCGCTCGCCCGGCTGCTCGCGGCCCCCGGTCGCAAGCCCGCCCGGCAGGCGCGGTCTAGTTCAGTACGATGAAGCCCTGCTTCTCGAAAAACGGCCGTGCCGCGGGCGACTTGAGGTAGGCCACGAACGCCGCGGCGTCGGGGTTGGTCGAACTCGCCAGCAGCGCCATCGGGTAGACGATCGGCGGATGGCTGCCGGCCGGAAAGGCACCCACGATCCGCACCTTGTCATCGGCCGCCGCGTCGGTCCGGTAGACGATGCCGAGCGGCGCCTCGCCGCGCGACACCAAAGTCAGCGCCATGCGCACGTTCTCGGCCTGGGCAACGCGGTCCGCGACCGACGCCCAGACGCCCAGCGCCTCCAGCGCGGCCTTGCCGTACTTGCCGGCAGGCACCGCATCGACGTTGGCCATCGCCAATCGGCCATCGCCCAACGCAGTACGCAAGGCAAAGCCCTTGTCGATCCTGAGATCAACCCTCGAATCCTTGCCCGCGATCAGCACGATCTCGTTGCCGAGGAAGTCGAAGCGGCTTGCCGGCTCGACCAGCTTGCGGCCGGCCACATGGTCCATCCAGCGCACGTCGGCGGAGATGAACAGATCGGCGGGAATCCCGGCCTCGATCTGCCGGGCCAGGGCCGGGCTGGCGGCATAGGAAATCCGGAGGGCCGTGCCGGTCTGCCGGGTCCAGGCGGCCGCGACGTCATCCAGCGCATTCTTGAGGCTCGCCGCGGCCAGGACCACGACCTCCCTGGACCGGGCATGGGTCGGCAGCGCCGACAGGAGCGCCGCGGTCATGGCGAAAAGCGCGCGGCGTCGCAGCTGTATCAAGATCTCCTCCCACCGGTCTTCGATATATCCACTCAGATATATCGATTGCCGGCTCGAGGCAAACGATGCCGATGCCTTCGGCAGCCAGTCATGCCTTGCCGGATGCGCCATCCAGGGCTTGCCGCAGGATCTGCGCCAGGTCGTTCTTGCGGAACGGCTTGCTCAGCAGCAGGACACCGGCATCGAGCCTTCCATGGTGGACGACGGCGTCCTCGGTATAACCCGACATGAACACGATTCGCGTCTTCGGCCACCGGCGCGCGACCTCGTCAGCCAGCGCCTTGCCGTTCATCGGACCGGGCATGATGACGTCGGTCAGCAGGAGATCGAAGGGCTGCGACGCCGACTCGAGAGTGGCAAGAGCCGTCATCCCATCCGACGCTTCGGCCACGGCGTAGCCCAGGCTCTGCAATTGACCGACGACGACGGCCCGGACTTTCGGGTCGTCCTCGACGGCCAGGATCCGTTCGCTGCCACCAGGCGTCGGCGCGTGCCGCGGCGCCGTCTCCGCCCGCGCTTCGACACCGGTCCTGGGCAGATAGAGCCTGATCGAAGTGCCGCGGCCGACCTCGCTGTAGACCTTGATGTGGCCGTTGGACTGCTTGATGAAGCCATAGACCATGCTCAGGCCGAGACCGGTCCCCTTGCCGCTCTCCTTGGTGGTGAAGAAGGGCTCGAACACCTTGTCCAGGACATCGGGCGCCATGCCCACGCCGGTGTCGCTGACAGCCAGCATCACGTAGTCGCCGGCGACGGCGTCGGAGTTCTGGGCGATGTAGTCCGCGTCGAGTGTCTTGTTCGCCGTCTCGACGAGCAGGCGCCCGCCGCCCGGCATGGCGTCGCGGGCATTGACGCAGAGATTGACCAGCGCCGATTCGAGCTGGGCCCGGTCGATCTCGGCGTTCCACAGATCGTCGGCGAGGATCGACTGGATTTCGATTTGCTCGCCCAGCGTGCGGCGCAGGAGCTTGCCGGTGGCGGCCACCAGTTCGTTGATGTCGGTGCGGCGCGGCTGCAGGGGCTGCTTGCGCGAGAAGGCCAGGAGCTGGCGCGTCAGGTCGGCGGCGCGTTCGGTTGCCTTGGCGATCCCGTCGATCCGTTCGCGAAGCTGCGGCGTGAGTTCCTCTTCTTCGTCGAGGGCATCGACGTTGGCCATGATGACCATAAGGATATTGTTGAAGTCGTGCGCCACCCCGCCGGTCAGCTGACCGACCGCCTCCATCTTCAGCGACTGCCTGAGCTGTCCCTCGGTGCGGTCGTAATCCGTCATGTCGCGGCCGACGAAGAAATGACGGCGGTCCGATTCGGACCACACGGCCATCCACACCAGGGGCACCGTGTGGCCATTCTTGTGGACGTAGCGACACCTGAAATGGCGGGTGACACTGCCGCGCCGGGCCGCCCGCATCTCATCGCGCGTCGCCTCGAGGTCGGCGGGAAAGATGAAGTCCGTGCCGCTGCGACCGATCATTTCTTCCGGCCGGTAGCCCAGCACCTTCATCGAACTGGGACTTGCCTGGAGAAGCGTGCCGTAGCCATCGGTGACCAGCACGAGATCCTGTGACGTCTCGAAGATGCGCTCGGTCTGCCGTTCCGCCTGCTTGCGCGCCGTGATGTCGACGACCAGCCCCAGTCGCGCGGGTTCGGCACCGAACTCGATTTCGCTGAGGAACACCTCGACGTCGAAGGGCCGTCCGTCCTTGGTCCGATGCCGCCATTCGCCGGCGCGAAGACGGTCGGGCGGCGGCCGTCGCATCCACGCCAGCAGCCGCTCGACGTCCTCCGGCGGCCTGATGTCCTTGAGCGTCATGGCGAGAAACTCGTCACGCGAGTAGCCATACCTCGCGATGGCGGCGTCGTTCACTTCGAGGAACTTGAGCGTTTCCGCGTTATAGACCCACATCGGCAGTGGCGAGTTGCGAAACAGATAGCGAAAGTTCTCCTCGCTCGCGGCCAACCGGGCCTCGCGATCGCGCGCCTCGGTCACGTCGGAATAGGTCATGACGCCGCCGCCCTCGGGCAGCGGGTTGAAGGCCACCGAGATGGCCCGTCCGTCGCCGCGCCGGCGTTCGCCGACGAACCGCTCACGCGACCGGGCCAGGCGCAGCCGGCTCGCGATGGCGGTCTCCTTGTCCTCCGGCGCATACTCGCCGCGATCGGCCAGGTCACGGACGATCTGTTCGTAGGACTGCCCCCGCGCATCCCGGTCGTCGTCGATCTGGAGCCAGCGGGCCAGGCGGCGGTTATAGGCCGCGAGCTTCAGTTCCCTGTCGAACAGGACGACTCCCTGGTCGATATTCTCGAGGATCGATTCGAGGTTTGCGGCGTGCCGAGCTGCCTCCATTTCGCGCTGGCGAAGCTCGGTCAGGTCATGCCCGACCCCGACATAGCCCTCGAACGTACCAGTGGCAGAAAATAGCGGCGTGCCGCTGATCACTACCGGCCGTGACACGCCTTTGGCGTCCACGAACGTCGACTCGAAGTCGCGGAACGGCCGGTGATGCGCAAGATCGTCGAGATGGGCGCGCCAGCTCCCGTTGTTGTCGCCGGTGTGGCCGATCTCGTCGCGGCGTTTGCCCAGCACGGCCGACACCGGCAATCCGAAAATCTCGGTGAAGCGGTCCGACATGAAGGTGAAACGCAAGTCGGCGTCCATCTCCCACCACCAGTCGGACGCAATACTTGCCAGGAGGGACAGCTTGTCGGTCATGGCGGCCTCGATGCGGTTTGATCGCGCACGCGTGCCAAGGACGGATATCTGTATCGACGCTGAGTTGTTCTGTGAGACTACAGCTCTACTTATACGACGACGACGCAATAGCCACTGCTATCTACCTAATTTGTATCCAGTTTGAAGCCTGACAAGTGAAGGGAATGCCGCGCGAGCGCGCCGAATTTGGCAGTGCTTATTAGCGCACTTGGATTGCAAAAAAATACTTTGCGTTTGCACTGCAATAATAGTAACCCGTCCCTGGTGGGAAGGGAGCCGCTCTTGCCGGAGCCGCGTGGGGCGCGTCCGGCGGGACCGGGTCCATCGTTTGTTCAAACTTTCGATGGAGGGTGTCGTGAAGCCATTTTTTGTCGTGTCCGCTACTGTCCTGTTTATCCTCGACGGCCTGCTGGCAGGCGCCGCCATGGCGCAGCAGAAATTTCCTCAGCAGTCGCAGCTGAAGCCGCAGCAGGCGCCGCAGATCAAGGCCTGCATATCGCAGTATGTCGATGCGCCCGGCCGCACGCCGGCCGGCCTGATTGCCGCCGGCTTCGACATCAAGGCTGCTTTGGCGGCCGGGTTGTGGCTGCAGAAGGACCGCGAGGTCTTTTACTGCAACTCCTCGGGCCGTCTCGAGGAGAAGCAGGCGCTGTGCTGGCAGCTGCGCGAGCCGGGGCCCGGCGGACTCTGCTGACTCGCGCGCCCGACGGGGGCATGCTGCCGGGCGCAAAACGGAGGAAGCCATGCCCGACAGCCACGCCTCTTCGGCCAGACCGAGCATCGTCAATCATCTCGGCCCCGACTCGTTCGAGGCCGATGGACTTCGGCCGTTCTTCGAATACCGGCCGCTCGGCCTGAAAGAACTGACCGGCGGCAAGGTCGGCGCGCACGTGATCCGCGCCAAGCCGGGCAAGCACGCCGACGCGCCGCGCCACACCCACGCGCTCAGCTTCCAGTTCGTCTATGTTCTGAAGGGCTGGGCGATCTTCGAGTACGAGGGCCACGGCGAGCACAAGCTGGTCGCCGGCTCGACGGTCTACCAGCCGCCCGGAATCAAGCACAAGGAGATTGCTCACTCCGAGGATTTCGAAGTGCTGGAAATCACCATGCCGGCGGACTTCGAGACCGAAACCGTGGCGTGAGAGGAAGTGAAGTGAAGTACTTTGCTGTGTTGTTCGCGTTGCTATTGCCGCTCGCAACCCCGCCGGCCGTTGGCCAGCAGGTTCCCAGTATTCCGATCGTCCAGGTACCGCCCGGCCCCGGCGGCGCCACAGTCACTGGTCAAGTGGGCAGCGGCCAGGCGAGCAGTGCCAACCCCGGCCTCTATTATGTCGCCGGCACCTACGGCCAAACCCTGTCGGTCAGCGTGACATCGGCCGGCAACAGCGCGACCTTCCGGATCTTTCATCCCGACACGACAGTCGCGCTTGGCGCCAACGGCCGGCCGACCATCGCCGGGCGGACGCTGCCGGATGCCGGCGCCAACGACAACGCCGTCGCCTGGATCGGCTCGCTGCCCGGACCCGGCAACTATCTGATCGCCGTCGGTGCCGGGAGCAGCAACGCCGCGTACAGCCTGACCATCACGCTCCAATAGATCGTTGACGGCGCGAGGTGTTCCAGCGAGCCACGGCCGATCTCGAGTAATCGTGAGCTTGCGTCACCGGTGCAGTTATTTGACGTCTCGGCGTCGCGCGGATGCTTCGACGAACGGTCGGGATCGTTCGGCATCGGGCGCACCGCGCGAAGGCGCCATTCGCGCCGGCGGGCTTGCCCCTGCAGCAAGTATTGAATTACCCTGACGGACAGGGTTGGTCCAAGTGACTTGCCTTGGTCGTTCGGGGGAGCTTGCCATGTCTGCAGGGATACCACGCGACAGATTGATCAAGCTGATCAACCAGCTCTTTGGTCCGGACTCCATCGCGGCAACGGCGCGTCGGGCGAGGCGGCTCGGTCCGAAGGCGGATGTCTTCGACATCCTTCTCGATCTCGGCGCCTTTCCATGGGTCAAGGGTCCAAGCGTCGCTTCGTACCGGCGCTCGCTGCCGATCCCCACGGTCAACAAGCAGATTCTCACCGCCGCCTTCAGGACCGCGCTCTTCGGCGGCGAGAAGCCGACGCCGCTGCACTTCCAAATCTATTCCGGTCGGACCGAGGCGGTCGAAGTCAAGTCGACCGCCAGGTTGATCGACGTGGTCCTGATTCGCGTCGATCCGGCCGGTGCGCGCCGGCCGCGCCCCCGCGCCCGACGATGACCTAGCCGTCATTGCGGCAGAAAGCCTGGCATGAGTTCGCCACTGCCTCCGCTGCCGACCGACGAGACGAATGCCGAGCGGCGGCGCGCGACGATCCTGTTCGCCGACATCCACGGGTCCACCGAACTCATCAGGGATCTCGACCCGGAGGCGGCGACGCGACTGCTCGATCCGCCGATCAAGCTGATGCTCGACGCGGTGGCGCGCTACAACGGCACGGTCAACCATGTCCTGGGGGACGGAGTTGTCGCGATCTTCGGCGCGCCTACGGCGAGCGAGGATCACGCCGTCATGGCCTGCCTCGCGGCGCGCGCCATGCTGGACGGGCTCGCCGCCCTGCACGGTGGTGCCATTCGAGCCCGCGTCGGTCTCCATTCCGGCGAGGTCCTGGTACGCCACGTGCAGATCGGCAAGTCCCACACTTTCGACAGTGCCGGCGCCGCGGTCCACGTCGCCGCCCGCCTCGAGCAGACAGCCGAGCCCGGGACGGCCTGCATCAGCGCCGCCACCTATGCGCTGGCGAAGGGCTTCATCAACGTCCGCCGCCTGAGCCCGGTGGTGATGAAAGGAATCGACGGCGACGTCGAGCGCTTCGTCCTGCTCGGCATGAAAGAGGCGGCGAGCCGCTGGAGTGTTCGCGCAGCGCGCGGCCTGTCGGCCTTCACCGACCGGGTGCGCGAGGTCAAGTGGCTTGCCACGGCGCTGCAGCGCAGCACCACCGACGGCGGGCTCGCCGTCCACATCGCCGGGCCACCGGGCATCGGCAAGTCGAGACTGCTGCACGAGTTCCTGTCCGGCAACGCCGAGCAGTACTGCGTCTTCAAGCTGGTCGGCAGCCCGCATACCAAGGAAGCGGCGTTTCAGCCCATCCGGTCGTGGATGCTGGATTGGCTCGGCATCAGGCCGTCGGACTCCACCGCTGCCGCGCAGGCCAAGCTGGGCGACGCGTTGAGGTCCTTCGAGGGCTTCACCGACACCGACCGTATCCGGCTGTCGAGCCTTCTCGGCCTGCGCGACCGTCCGCCATCCGGTGTCGGCCCTCCGGTCACGCCCGTGCCGCTTCGCGCCGAGCGAACGCTGGCCAGGGTATTCACCGGCATTGCCACCGGCCGGCTGATCGTGCTCGCCTGCGATGATGTCGACTGCTTCGATCCCGTGAGCCTGGAACTGCTCGAGGCACTCATCACCGAGTTGGGCACGACGCCGTTTCTGCTGATCACCACGAGCAGGTCCCGCTTCCGCTTTTCATCCGGCGTCACGCTGCCCGTGCAATCGCTCAATCTGCGCCCACTTTCGGACGCCGATGCCAGACAGTTCCTCGTCCAGCAGGACCCGCGCTTCCTCGAAGGCCGGGAACTGACGCAGGCGGTGGTTCAGAAGACCAGCGGCAACCCGTTGTTCCTCGAGGAAGTCGCCTCCCTGGTCGTCCGGGACCAGGCCGGCGACGCCGGCCTCGGCCGACACACCGGCGGCATAGACCGCCTGACATTGGCCATTCCGGACCGCATCGAACCGCTGATCGCCGACCGCCTGGCGAAGCTCTCCAACAAGCAGCGCCGCCTGCTCGAGCTCTGTGCGGTGATCGGCAACGACGTCCCGCTCTACCTCCTGACATCGCTTGCCGGATACGACGAGACCGAACTCGAGCGGCGCCTGGAACGCCTGCATGCCAGGCGGCTCATCTACAGGAGCGAAGGTGATCCGGGAACCTACAGCTTCCGCCATTCGATCATCCGCGACGTCTGCTTCAACGGCATGCTGCTGACGGCGAGGCGGGCCTATCACGCGCGGATCCTGGAGGTTCTCGAGCGCGATGTCGGTCCGCGCCACGATCTGCGCATCGACGACCTCTGCTACCACGCCATAAACGCCGAGCTTTGGGACAGGGCGATCGTGCACCTGCGCGCCGCGGCCGACGCCGCCGTCGAGAGATCGGCCTTCAAGACCGGCGAACTCCACCTCATGCGAGCATCGGAAATTGCCGCGAAGTTGCCGGCGACCGACGCCACGCTGCGTACCCGGATCGACATCCTGCTGTCGCTGCGCAACCTGATCGGCGCCACCGCCAAATATACCGAAACCAGGCGCCTGCTCGACCAGGCGGAGGAGATCGCCAAGAAGCTCGGCGATCCCGACTATCGCGCACGGGTGCTGGCGTCGCGCATCCATGTGCTGAGCATCCTGGGCGACCTCAAGGCGGCGGTTTCGGCCGGCAATCGCTCGCGCGCGCTGGCCAGAAAGGCCGGCGACCGGTCGCTGCTGGCGCTATCGAACTTCTTCCTGGGACAGACCCATTTCAATCGCGGCGCATTCGCCAAGGCGGAGGCGGCGTTCGTCGAGAACGCCGCCATCCTGCAGGGACCGCCGATCGAGCTCCGGCTGGGCGCGATGGCGACATTGACCGTCTCCAACCCAGCGAACCTTGCCGCGGTCCAGGCGTTCCAGAGCCGCTTCGACGCCGCCGAGCGCTCGGCTCACCAGGCGTTGCAGGCGGCAAACGCCACCGGCCGGCCCTACGACATGGCGCTCGCCGACCTCTACCATGGCGTCTTTCTCCTGCATTGTCGGTCGGCCGAGGCGGCGAGCGACGCGTTCGCGCGCGGGCTCGAGCTCGCACGGCAACGCGAACTCGAGCAGTTGCTGCCGCCCGCCCTGGTCGGCCTCGGTCAGGCGCGGCTGTTCGCCGGCGATGTCGAAGGCGGCATGGCCAGTCTGAAGGCCGCGCACGAGCTGTCGGTCGCCCAGAACCGCTACATGATCCAGATCTGGTCGGCGTCTTCGCTGGCGCTGGCGACGACGCAACTCGGCCGCCCGCAGGATGCGGTGCGGCTGGCCCGCGAAGCGGTCGATGCGGCCGAGCGTTACGGTTTCGCCGGCTTCCATGTGCAGGCCTTGCGGTCGCTGGGTCTGGCCCAGGCCGCCGCCGGCGATGACCAGGGGGCCGCGACGCTGGCGAGATCTCTGGCCCTGTCGCGCGACGTCGGTGCCAGGGCCGAAACCGCCCACTGCCACGTGGCCCTGTCGCTTCACGGGCGCGACGATGCCGGCACGCATGTCGACGCGGCGCGACGCATCTATGCCGAAATCGGCATGGAGAAGTTCCTCGACCGCCTTTTGGGCCTGGCCGCGAACGACCGCGTCGGCTTGCTCTGACGCCTTCGTCGAACGCGCGTTCTTTCACCCACGAGCGGGGACAGTGCTAGCATCGGGCCCCGGAAGCGGATTGGGATGGGATTTCAATGCAGTTCGGCTGGCTTACGCTTGCGATGTCGCCCTCGCCCGACGAGGACGGCGCCCGCATTGATCAGATCGTGGCCCAAGCCTGCCTCGCCGAGGAGCTCGGTTTCGCCGACGTCTGGCTGACCGAGCACTATTTCACCGGCGAGAGCGTCTACAACGACTCGCTGATGTTTGCCGCAGCACTCGCCATGAAAACCCATCGCATCCGCATCGGCTTCGCCGTGGTCCAGACGCCGTTCCATCATCCGGTGCGGCTGGCCGTCCAGCTGGCGCTGCTCGACAATCTCAGCAAGGGCCGCATCGACGTCGGCATCGGCAAGGGCACGGTCTACAACGAGTACGAGTTCGTGGGTCATGGGCTGCGCAGCCACGACAGCCGCGAGCGCATGGAGGAGACGATCGAGATCCTCGGGCGCGCCTGGCGCGAGGCGCCGCTCACCTTCGAGGGCAGGTTCCACAAGATCCACATTCCGGCGCTCCGGCCCAAGCCGGTGCAGCAGCCCGGCCCGCCGCTGTGGCGCAGCGTGATCTCGCCGGGATCGTTCACCGAATGCGGCAAGGCCGGCGTGCCGATCCTGACGGCGCGCCTGCCGGTGCCGCGCATCAAGGAGCGCTGGGCGCTCTACGCGGCCGGCATCGACGCAGGCGGGCACGATGCGGCAACGAAGGCGCGGCTGCTGGCCAAGAGCGCGCTGTGGCGCAACGTCTACGTGGCCGAGTCGAACGCCCAGGCCGAGGACGAGCTCGCCGAATTCCTGGTCGAGACACGTGCCCACATGATGCATGTGCGCGATGCCTACAATCCGGCCGACTTCACGCCCGACCCGGTGACGCTCAACGCCTGGACCGATCCCGCGGTGCCCGATTCGGAGGCCATTCCCTTCGTGCTGTCGACCGGCTCGCTCTACGGCACGCCCGCCCGGGTGCGTGAACAGGTGGCGGAATTGCGCGACGTCGGCGTCCGCCACCTGCTGTGCCAGACCGGCTTCGGCGCCATGAGCCATGAGCAGAACGTGGCGTCGATGCGCCGTTTCGGCGAACAGGTGATGCCGGCGTTCGGCTAGTTCTTCGCTCGAAACACGCGCTAGCAGTCTCCGATGCGCTTGCCGCTCAGCGCGCTGCTGCCCTTGAGCGTGGTGCCGGACTTGTCCTTGGCGACGATCTGGCCAAGGCCCTCATAGCTGGTCGCCGTGAAGGTGATCTCGGCCTTGGCGTCGATCCCGGCCACGTCGGCGGTCGGCGGGCATGACAGGGTCGACTGCAGGACGCCGGGCTGCTTGGCCCCGCCCTCGTACTTGCAGCCATGCTTGGTCATCTCTTCGGGCGAGGGAAACAGCAGGCGCTCCAGTTGCGCCTCGTTCGCCTTCAGGCACACCTTGCGGGATGTGGCGGGGATCGGCTGCACGCCTTCCATCGTCGTCTTCTCGGTCGTCTCCCACTCTCCTGCCTGTATCGCCGTCTGTGCCGCCGCCGGCCCCGCCATCAGCGCCGCCGCGGCCATCGCTGAGATTGCGAACGATTTCATCACGCCTTCCACTCCTCATACATTGTCGGCCGCGAGCATAGCGCGACAGCTCCGGTCGTTTCGCTAGAAAAGACGGCGCTCTCCCCCGCTCTTGCCAAATTAGGCAAGGAGAAGGACGCTCAGCCATGCCCGACGCTTCTCAGGCTCCTTCTTCGTCCCGCGAACTCGACGTCGCCATCGTCGGCGGCGGCCTGGGCGGGCTCTACGCCATCCATCGCCTGCGCAGCATGGGACTTAAAGTCCGCGCCTACGAAGCCGGCTCCGGCGTCGGCGGCACCTGGTTCTGGAACCGCTATCCCGGCGCCCGCTGTGACGTGGAGAGCCTCGAATACTCCTACAGCTTCTCCGACGAACTGCAGCAGGAGTGGAAGTGGCCGGAGCGCTACGGCAACCAGCCCGAGATCCTGCAGTACATCAACCATGTCGCCGACCGCTTCGACCTCCGTCGCGACGTCCAGCTCAACACCCGCATCGTCTCGGCGCTATTTGATCAGAAGACCGGCCTGTGGACGCTGCGCACC
>JACPVT010000103.1 GCA_016191685.1 Rhodospirillales bacterium
GCCCGGCGCCGGCGGCCGGCCGCCGCCGCGCGGCGGGCCGTCCGTGCGCTAGCCCGCCTTGCCACTCGCCTTCGTGCCGGCCGGGTTCTTGCCGCTCGGGGCGAATCGCGCTACCACGCGCCGCCTTCACGAACGGGAGTTTTTCGCATGGCTCGCAAGAAGATCGCGCTGATCGGCGCCGGACAGATTGGCGGTACCCTGGCGCTGCTCGCCGGCCAGAAGGAGCTGGGCGACATCGTCCTGTTCGACGTCCCGGCCGCCGAGGGCGTCGCCAAGGGCAAGGCGCTCGACATTGCCCAGCTCAGCCCGGTCGAGGGCTTCGACGCGAAGTACAGCGGCACGTCCGATTACAAGGACATCGAAGGCGCCGATGTCGTGATCGTGACCGCGGGCGTCCCGCGCAAGCCCGGCATGACCCGCGACGACCTGGTCGGCATCAACGCCAAGGTCATCGATGCGGTCGGCAAGGGTATCAAGCAGCATGCGCCCAAAGCCTTCGTCATCGTCATCACCAACCCGCTCGATGCCATGGTCGGGCTGATGCAGGAAGTCACCGGCTTTCCACCAGCCCGCGTCGTCGGCATGGCCGGCGTCCTCGACAGCGCCCGCTTCCGCCTGTTCCTTGCCGAGGAGTTCAACGTCTCGGTTGAGGATGTCACGGCCTTCGTGCTGGGTGGTCATGGCGACACCATGGTGCCACTGCTGCGTTATTCGACGGTCGGCGGCATTTCCCTGCACGACCTTGTCGACATGGGCTGGACCACCAGGGAGCGGCTCGAGCAGATTGTTCAACGCACCCGCGACGGCGGCGCCGAGATCGTGGCGCACCTCAAGACCGGCTCGGCCTTCTATGCGCCGGCCGCGTCGGCCATCGCCATGGCCGAGTCCTTTCTCAAGGACAAGAAGCGCATGATCCCGTGTGCCGCCATGCTGAACGGGGAATACGGGGTCAAGGGCCTCTACATCGGCGTGCCGGTCGTCATCGGCGCCAAGGGCGTGGAGCGCATCGTCGAGGTCGAATTCAACGCCGAGGAAAAGGCGATGTTCGACAAGTCGGTTGCCGCCGTGAAATCCCTGATCGACGCCACCAACAAGATCGTCGGACGCGCCTGATTTGGCACGGTCTTCGACTTTGGTCGAAAGACCCAAAAGCGTCACCAGTCGGTCGTTGCCAATGCGCTGTGGCACCCATAAAGTGCCGCAGCCATCGGTCAGTTGCGTTTTACAACTAAGTTGTTGTGCACGCTTATTGCACTGCAGTCCCCAGCGATAGGACTCCATGAATATTCACGAGTATCAGGCCAAGGTCCTGCTGGCCAAGTTTGCCGTCCCCCTGCTCAAGGGCGGCGTCGCCTATACCAGGGACGAAGCCATGGATGTTGCCCGCAAGCTGGGCAGTCCGGTCATCGTCGTGAAGTCCCAGATCCATGCTGGCGGGCGCGGCAAGGGCCGCTTCAAGAACGATCCCGACGGCAAGGGCGGGGTGCGCCTCGCCAAGTCGATCGACGAGGTCGGCGCCAACGCCGCGGCCATGCTCGGCCACGAGCTGGTCACCAAGCAGACCGGACCGGCCGGCAAGACGGTCAAGCGGCTCTATATCGAGGAAGGCTGCGACATCAAACGCGAGCTCTACCTCTCGATGCTGGTCGACCGCGCCGCGGGCCGGATCGCTGTCGTCGCCTCGACCGAAGGCGGCATGGACATCGAAACGGTGGCGCACGATACGCCGGAGAAGATCGTCAAGCAGGCGATCGATCCCGCCGCCGGCTTCCAGGGCTATCAGGGCCGCAAGATCGCCTTCGCCCTCGGACTGCAGGGCAAGCAGGTCTCGGCCTTCGTGTCGCTGCTCGGCAATCTCTATCGCGCCTTCACGGAGCTCGACTGCGCGCTGATCGAGATCAATCCCCTGGTCGTGACGGCGGCGGGCGAGGTCATCGCGCTCGACGCCAAAATGACGTTCGACGACAACGCACTCTACCGCCACGGCGAACTCGAGGCGCTGCGCGATCTCGACGAGGAGGATCCGGCCGAGACCGAGGCCGGCAAATACGCGCTCAACTACGTCAAGCTCGACGGCCAGATCGGCTGCATGGTGAACGGTGCGGGCCTCGCGATGGCCACCATGGACATCATCAAGCTCTATGGCTCGGAGCCCGCGAATTTCCTCGACGTCGGCGGCGGCGCCACCAAGGAGCGCGTCACGGCGGCGTTCAAGATCATCCTCAAGGACTCCAACGTCGAGGGCATCCTGGTCAACATCTTCGGCGGCATCATGCGCTGCGACGTGATTGCCGAAGGCGTGGTCGCCGCGGCGCGCGAGGTCAACCTGCATGTGCCGCTGGTCGTGCGGCTCGAAGGCACCAACGTCGATCTCGGCAAGAAGATCCTGAAGGAGTCCGGATTGAAGATCACCTCGGCGGAGAACCTTGCCGACGCCGCCGAGAAGATCGTCAAGGCCGTCAAGGAGGCCAACTGATGGCCGTGCTGGTCGACAAGAACACCAAGGTCATCTGCCAGGGCTTCACCGGCAGCCAGGGCACCTTTCATTCCGAGCAGGCGATCGCCTACGGTACCAAGATGGTGGGCGGCGTAACGCCGGGCAAAGGCGGCACCCAGCATCTCGATCTGCCGGTGTTCGACACCGTAGCCGAGGCGGTGGCCAAGACTGGCGCCACCGCATCGGTGATCTACGTGCCGGCGCCCTATGCCGCCGACTCGATCCTGGAAGCGGTCGACGCCGGAATCCCGCTGGTAGTGTGCATCACCGAGGGCATCCCGGTGCTCGACATGGTGAAGGTGAAGCGGGCACTCACGGGCTCCAAGTCGCGCCTGATCGGACCCAACTGCCCCGGCGTCATCACGCCCGGCGAGTGCAAGATCGGCATCATGCCGGGCCACATCCACAAGCGCGGCAAGATCGGCATCATCTCGCGTTCGGGCACGCTCACCTACGAGGCGGTGGCACAGACCACGGCCGTCGGTCTTGGACAGACGACCTGCATCGGCATCGGTGGCGATCCGGTGAACGGCACCAATTTCGTCGAATGCCTGGAAATGCTGATCGCCGACCCCGAAACCCATGGCATCGTCATGATCGGTGAGATCGGCGGCGATGCCGAGGTCAAGGGCGCCGAATTCATCAAGGCCTCGAAGACCAAGAAGCCGGTCGTGGGCTTCATCGCCGGCCGCACGGCGCCGCCGGGCCGCCGCATGGGCCATGCCGGCGCGGTGATTTCGGGCGGCCACGATACAGCCGAGTTCAAGGTGCACTTCTTGCGTTCGGCCGGCATCAAGGTGGCGGATTCGCCCGCCGCGCTGGGCGACGAAATGCTGAAGGCGATGAAGGGCTGATCAGCCGGGACGCTGGCATCGCCGGGCCGTGGAGGGCCAAGCCATGAGAGCAGAACAGACATCGTTCCTGTTCGGCGCCAATGCGCCATTCATCGAAGAACTCTATGCCCGCTACCAGGGCGACCCCAACGCCGTCGACGGCGATTGGCGGACCTTCTTCGAGGCCCTGGCCGAGGAGAAGGCCGACGTGCTGGCGGAAACCCGCGGCGCGAGCTGGGCACCCAACGGCGCGCGCGTGATCGGGGCGGCCGACGCCGAGGCGCCGCGCACGCCTGCCAACCGCAATGTGAAGGGCGGCAATGGCGCCGCCGCCATGCCGCTCGCCGGCAAGACCGAGGCCGAGATCCGCGCCGCCGCGCAGGACACGGCGCGGGCGCTGATGCTGATCCGCGCCTACCGTATCCGCGGCCACCTCGAGGCCGATCTCGATCCGCTAGGCCTCGTTCGTCAGGCGCCTCACCGCGAGCTCGATCCGGCATCCTACGGTTTCGGCGAGAACGACTGGGATCGGCCGGTCCTGATCTTCGGCTCACTGGCATTGGGCGAAGCCGCGACGCTGCGCCAGATCATGGACCGCCTGCGCAAGACCTATTGCGGGAGGATCGGCGTCGAATTCATGCACATCAGCGACCCTGACCAGAAGGCCTGGATCCAGGAGCGCATCGAGCACATCGAGAACCACACCGAGTTCACGGTCGAAGGCCGCAAAATGATCCTGCAGCGGGTCGTCGAGGCCGAGGGGTTGGAGCGTTATCTCGGCGTCAAGTTCGTCGGCACCAAGCGCTTCGGCCTCGACGGTGGCGAATCGCTGATCCCCGGCATCGAGCAGATCCTGAAGCGCGGCGGCCAGCTCGGCGTCCGCGACGTGGTGATCGGCATGCCCCACCGCGGCCGCCTCAACACCCTCGTGCACGTCCTGCACAAGAGCTACACGGCGCTGTTCTCGGAATTCCAGGGCCGCTCCTCGCAGCCCGAGGAGATGCGCGGTTCGGGCGACGTGAAGTATCACCTGGGCGCCTCGGCCGACCGCGAGTTCGACGGCAACGTCATCCACCTCTCGTTGTCGCCCAATCCGTCGCACCTGGAAGCGGTGAATCCGGTGGTGCTGGGCAAGGCGCGCGCCAAGGAAGACCAGCGTGGCGACAGGGACCGCAGCCAGGTCCTCGCCATCCTGATGCACGGCGACGCGGCCTTCGCCGGCCAGGGACTGGTCGCCGAAAGCCTCGATCTCAGCGATCTCGGCGGCTACCGCATCGGCGGCACCATCCATTTCGTGGTCAACAACCAGATCGGCTTCACGACTCTGCCGACTTTTTCGCGCTCCGGTCCCTACTGCACCGAGATCGCCAAGATCGTGCAGGCGCCGATCCTGCACGTGAACGGCGACGATCCCGAGGCCGTGGTCCACGTCTCGCGCATCGCCACCGAGTTCCGCCAGCACTTCAAGCGCGACATCGTCATCGACATGTTCTGCTACCGTCGGCACGGCCACAACGAGTCGGACGAGCCGATGTTCACCCAGCCGCTGATGTACAAGGAGATCGGCGGCCACAAGACGGTGAAGGAAGTCTATGCCGGCCGCCTCGAGGCCGAGGGCGTGGTGAGTGCCGCGGACGTGGCTGCGATGGACGGCGCGTTGCGCGAGAAGCTCGACAAGGCGCTGGAGGCTGCCACCAACTACAAGCCCAACAAGGCCGACTGGCTGGAAGGCAAGTGGGCAGGCTTCACCGTTGCGCCGGGCGAGGAGGATCGCAAGGGCGTGACCGCGGTCGAGCTCGAGCAGCTCATGGCGGTCGGCCGCGCGCTCACCGAGGCGCCCAAGAACTTCGATCTCAACCGCAAGATCGCCCGCCAGCTCCAGGAGAAGCGCAAGACCATCGAGGCCGGCCGCGACATCGACTGGGCGACCGGCGAGGCGCTGGCCTGGGGCACGCTGCTGGCCGAGGGCACGCCGGTGCGATTGAGCGGCCAGGATTCCGGCCGCGGCACCTTCTCGCAACGTCACTCGGTGCTGGTCGACCAGACCACCGAGACGAAATACATCCCACTCAACCACGTGGCGCCCGAGCAGGCCCACATCGAGATCATCGACAGTCCGCTGAACGAGGCCGGCGTGCTGGGCTTCGAATACGGCTATTCGTCGGCCGAGCCCAACGCGCTGGTACTGTGGGAGGCGCAGTTCGGCGACTTCGCCAACGGCGCGCAGGTCATCATCGACCAGTTCATCTGTTCGGGCGAAAGCAAGTGGCTGCGCATGAACGGCCTGGTGATGCTGTTGCCGCACGGCTACGAGGGCCAGGGCCCGGAGCACAGCTCGGCCCGGCTCGAGCGCTATCTGCAGCTCTCGGCCGAGGACAACTGGCAGGTGATCAATCCCACGACGCCGGCCAACTACTTCCATGCGCTGCGCCGCCAGATGCGGCGTTCGTTCCGCAAGCCGCTGATCGTCATGACGCCGAAGTCGCTGCTGCGTCACAAGGAATGCGTGTCGACCCTGGCGGATTTCGGGCCGGGCTCGTCGTTCCGGCGCATCCTGGCGGAGACCGACACATAATAAATAGCCTATTTATCAATTTTATGGAATGAAATAAGAAAATATTATGTCTTTAAATTTAAAAATAATTTAAAAAACAATTAGATTTAATTACAAATGTA